>NZ_JBEORT010000016.1:0-87183 GCF_040302425.1 Streptomyces sp. NPDC126497 | reverse complement strand
ACGGCGCCCACGGCCGGTGGGCGCTGTGTCCGCACCCCGCCGGCGCCGGGCCGCGCGCACACCCCTCGGACCCGCGCCGGCGCCGGGCACCCGGTACCGCGCCGGCTACTCCTCCCGTTCCTCCGGAACGGCGTCCGGCGGCGGCGGAGCCGTGGGCCTGAGCTTCAGCCAGAGGAGGAACAGCAGGCCCAGGATCAGCATCCCCAACCCCGTCCAGAGGTTGATGTTGACCCCCTCGGCCTTGTCGATGTCCGCGTCGGACGCGGTGAGGCCCGCGATCGTGACGATCACGCCGTACACGACGAACAGCCCACCGATGATCCGCCGGATGTCGAACAAGCGTGCGGCCGTCGCGGACTTGGTCTCCAGCTCGGAGACCTCCTGCTGGACGTCACGTTCGGAATAGTGCTCGGACATGTTCTCTCCATCCTCCCGCGATCAGAACGAGAACGGGATGTAGCAGACGGCGGCCAGGATCACCGCACCCCAGCCCAGCAGCGCGGGCTTGCGGTACCACGCGTCGTCGCCCTCCGCGGGCGGCTCCGCCATGCCGGGCGAGCGCGTGCCGTAGACCAGGCCCTGGAGGTCCTCGGCGGGCTTCGGCGCGGTGAAGAGCGAGACGGCGACCATGACCACCGCGCCCGCGACGAAGCCGGCGATCGCGGAGACGAAGTTGGCCCCCTGGTCGGTGGGGATGTCGACGATGCCCTGCTCGTAGATGACGAAGTAGTTGACCATCGCGGCGGTGGTGCCGGCGATCAGGCCCCAGAAGCCGGACTTCATGGAGGCCCGCTTCCAGAACATGCCGATGATGAAGACCACGAACATCGGCACGTTGAAGAAGGAGAACAGCGTCTGGAGGTAGCTCATGATGTTGGAGAAGGAGCTGGCCAGGAACGCCGTGCCGATCGAGGCGAGGACGCCGATCGCGGTGATCAGGCGGCCGAAGCGGACGTAGTACTCGTCCTCGCGGTGCTTCACCACGTACTTCGCCCAGATGTCGGCGGTGAAGACGGTGTTGAAGGAGGAGACGTTGGCCGCCATGCCCGCCATGAACGCGGCCAGCAGGCCGGTGACGGCGATGCCCAGGACCCCGTTGGGCAGGAGCTGCTGCATCAGGTACGGGATGGCGTCGTTGTACTGGAGGTCCGAGTCGGCCGTGCCGATGGTGGGCACCAGGACCGCCGCGACCAGGCCCGGGATCATCACGATGAAGACGATGAAGATCTTCGGGAACGCGGCGATGAGCGGGGTGCGCTGGGCCGCCGAGAGGTTCTTGGCGGACAGGGCGCGCTGCACCTCGGCGAAGTTCGTCGTCCAGTAGCCGAAGGAGAGGACGAAGCCGAGGCCGAGGACGATGGTCAGCCAGTTGGCGCCGAGCGGGTTGTCGCTGCCGATGCCGGTGCCGCCCCAGGCGGTCATGAAGTCGTCGCCGTGCGCCTCGGTGAGGGAGTCGGACAGGCCGCCCCAGCCGCCGACGCTCTTCAGGCCGAGCACGGTGATGGGGATCAGCGCGGCGAGGATGACGAAGAACTGCAGGACCTCGTTGTAGATCGCCGAGGACAGGCCGCCGAGGGTGATGTAGGCCAGGACGAAGGCTCCGGCGACGACGATCGCCACCCACTGCGGCCAGCCCAGGAGGGCCTCGACCACGATCGCGAGGGCGTAGAGGTTGACGCCGGCGATCAGGACGGCGGCCGCCGCGAAGAGGATCGAGCTGAGCAGGTGGGCCGCCCTGTCGAAGCGCAGCAGCAGGAACTCGGGGACCGAGCGGACCTTGCTGCCGTAGTAGAACGGCATCATCACCAGGCCCAGGAAGACCATCGCGGGGATGGCGCCGATCCAGTACCAGTGGGTCGTGTAGACGCCGTACTGCGCGCTGTTGGCCGCCATGCCGAGGATCTCGGTGGCGCCGAGGTTGGCCGCGATGAAGGCCAGACCGGTGACCCAGGCGGGCAGGGAGCGACCGGAGAGGAAGAAGTCGAGGCTGGTCCTGACCGAGCGGCGGGCCGCGAAGCCGATGCCCAGGACGACGACGAAGTAGATCCCGAGGATCGTGTAGTCCAGCCAGTTGGTGGGGAGTCGAAGCTCTGCGGCCAGGTATGTGGGGGTTTGCATACACACTCGCTTCGTTCGCGAACTGATCCGGTGCGGAACCTATGCCTCTGGGTTCGGTGGGCGAACGCTTCCGATGGCGTTCTTTGTTTGATCGTGATGAGAAAACGTGGTGGTCGGTTGTGATGTGTTATGTTTGATTGTGTTGGATGATTGGCGGGTGCAGAGGAGTACGGCAGTGAAGAAGACCTCGACCCGGCTGGCCGACGGCCGCGAGCTCGTCTACTACGACCTGGACGACGACACCGTCCGGGACGCCGTCGACCGCCGTCCGCTCGACGCCACCGCCACCACGTCCGAGATCCGCCACGACGTGCTGCTGGGCGATTCCGTCGCCGTCGCCTCGCACCGCCAGGGGCGTACGTACCACCCGCCGGCCGACGAGTGCCCGCTCTGCCCCTCCGAGGGCGACCGGCTGAGCGAGATCCCCGACTCGGCGTACGACGTGGTCGTCTTCGAGAACCGTTTCCCCTCGCTGGCCGGCGACTCGGGCCGGTGCGAGGTCGTCTGCTTCACCTCCGACCACCACTCCTCCTTCGCCGGTCTGAGCGAGCGGCAGGCGCGACTGGTGCTCGACGCCTGGACCGACCGGACCGCCGAACTGTCGCATCTGCCCTCCGTCGAACAGGTCTTCTGCTTCGAGAACCGGGGAGCCGAGATCGGCGTCACCCTCCAGCACCCGCACGGGCAGATCTACGCCTACCCCTTCACCACCCCCCGCACTGCCCTGATGCTGCGCCAAGTGGCCGCACACAAGGAGGCGACGGGCGGCGAGAACCTGTTCGACGCCGTGCTGGAGCGGGAGCGGGCCGACGAGCGGATCGTCCTTGAGGGTGAACACTGGGTGGCCTTCGTGCCGTACGCCGCGCACTGGCCCTACGAGGTCCACCTCTACCCCAAGCGCCGGGTGCCCGACCTGCTCGGACTGGACGAGGCGGCGCGCACGGAGTTCCCCCGGGTGTACCTGGAACTCCTGAAGCGCTTCGACCGGATCTTCGACGGGCGGGACGGGGGGAAGGAAGGCGGGGGCGAGCCTCCGACGCCGTACATCGCGGCCTGGCACCAGGCCCCGTTCGGCACGCTGGAGGAGTTCGACGGCGTCACACGCGACGACTTCGCGCTCCACCTGGAGCTTTTCACCATCCGCCGCACATCCGGCAAGCTGAAGTTCCTCGCGGGCTCCGAGTCCGGCATGAACGTGTTCATCAACGACGTGCCGCCGGAGCGCGCGGCCGAGCGACTGCGAGAGGTAGCGAGTTCATGAGCGGGAAGTACCTGGTGACGGGCGGGGCCGGTTACGTCGGCAGCGTCGTCGCCCAGCATCTGCTGGAGGCCGGTCACGAGGTCGTCGTGCTCGACAACCTCTCCACCGGGTTCCGGGAGGGCGTTCCCGCGGGCGCGTCGTTCGTCGAGGGCGACATCCGCGACGCCGCCCGATGGCTGGACCCGTCGTTCGACGGCGTCCTGCACTTCGCCGCGTCCTCCCAGGTCGGCGAGTCGGTGGTGAAGCCGGAGAAGTACTGGGACAACAACGTCGGCGGCACCATGGCGCTGCTCGCCGCGATGCGCGGGGCGGGCGTGCGCCGGCTGGTGTTCTCCTCCACGGCGGCGACGTACGGCGAGCCCGAGCGGGTCCCGATCGTCGAGACCGCGCCGACCCGCCCCACCAACCCCTACGGCGCCTCGAAGCTCGCCGTCGACCACATGATCACCGGCGAGGCGGCGGCGCACGGACTGGGCGCGGTCTCCCTGCGCTACTTCAACGTGGCCGGCGCCTACGGCCGGCACGGCGAGCGGCACGACCCCGAGTCGCACCTCATCCCGCTCGTCCTGCAGGTGGCCCAGGGCCGGCGCGAGGCGATCTCCGTCTACGGCGACGACTACCCGACGCCCGACGGCACCTGCGTGCGCGACTACATCCACGTCGCCGACCTGGCCGAGGCCCACCTGCTCGCGCTGGAGGCCGCCGCGCCCGGCGAGCACCTGATCTGCAACCTCGGCAACGGCAACGGCTTCTCCGTCCGCGAGGTCGTCGAGACGGTCCGCAAGGTCACCGGCCACCCGATCCCCGAGGTCGTGGCCCCCCGCCGGGGCGGCGACCCGGCGGTCCTGGTCGCGTCGGCCGCCACCGCCCGCGAGAAGCTGGGGTGGAAACCGTCACGCGCCGACCTCGCGGGGATCGTCGCGGACGCGTGGGAGTTCGCGCAGCAGCGCGCCGAGCAGGCCGAGCAGGCCGAGTAGAACGTCACGAAGGGGCAGGGGTCAGGGCATGAGCGAGTCCAGCGAGGCCGTCGCGGGGTCCGTCGCCGAACGGTTCGAGGAGCTGTACGGGGCCGCGCCGGACGGGGTGTGGGCGGCACCGGGCCGGGTCAACCTCATCGGCGAGCACACCGACTACAACGACGGCTTCGTCATGCCGTTCGCCCTGCCGCACACCGCGGTCGCGGCGGTGTCCCGGCGGGACGACGGCGTCCTGCGGCTGCACTCCGCCGACGTGGACGGGCCGGTCGTGGAGCTGGCGGTGGACGGCCTCGTCCCCGAGTCCGACAAGCGGTGGACCGCCTACCCGGCGGGTGTGGTGTGGGCGCTGCGCGAGGCCGGGCACGCCGTGACCGGCGCCGACGTCCACCTCGCCTCGAGCGTCCCGGCGGGCGCCGGCCTGTCGTCCTCGGCCGCCCTGGAGGTCGTGGTCGCGCTCGCGCTGAACGACCTGTTCGACCTCGGCCTGCGCGGCTGGCAGCTGGCCCGCCTCTCCCAGCGCGCGGAGAACGTCTACGTCGGCGCCCCCGTCGGCATCATGGACCAGACGGCCTCGGCCTGCTGCGAGACCGGCCACGCCCTGTTCCTCGACACCCGAGACCTGTCCCAGCGGCAGATCCCCTTCGACCTGGCCGCCGAGGGCATGCGCCTGCTCGTCGTCGACACCCGGGTCAAGCACAGCCACAGCGAGGGCGAGTACGGCAAGCGCCGCGCGGGCTGCGAGAAGGGCGCGGCCCTGCTGGGCGTCGACGCCCTGCGGGACGTGCCGTTCGCGGAACTGGACGCGGCGCTGGAGCGGCTCGGCGACGAGGAGGAGGTCCGCCGGCTGGTCCGGCACGTGGTGACGGAGGACGAGCGGGTCGAACGGGTCGTCTCCCTGCTGGAGTCGGGCGACACCCGCGCCATCGGCCCGGTGCTCGTGGAGGGCCACGCCTCGCTGCGCGACGACTTCCGCGTCTCCTGCCCGGAGCTCGACCTGGTGGTGGAGACCGCCGTCGCCTCCGGCGCCCTCGGCGCACGCATGACCGGCGGCGGCTTCGGCGGCTCGGCCATCGTCCTGGCGGAGGAGGCGGACGTGCCCGCCGTCACCAAGGCGGTGGAGGAGGCCTTCGCGGCGGCCGGCTTCAAGGCCCCGCGGGTCTTCGAGGCGGTGCCGGCGGCGGGCGCGCGACGGATCCGCTGAGCCTCAGCCCAGCCGCTTGGTCAAGGTGTACTCGGTGATCCCCGGCGGGTAGTCGGGGATCACGCACACCACCGCGTAGCCCTGCCGCTCGTAGAAGCCGGGGGCCTGGAAGTCCCAGGTCTCCACGCGGGAGGCCGTGCAGGCGCGTTCGGCGGCGGCGACGCGCTCCGCCTCCGCGAGGAGCCCGGAGCCCAGGCCCGCTCCCCGGTGGCGGGCGTCCACCCACAGGTAGGTCACGTGCAGCCAGGTCGCCCAGGTGTGGCCGACCAGACCGCCGGCCAGTTCGCCGTTCGCATCCAACGCCCACACGTGCAAAGGCGCTTCACGCTCGCCCGGGGTTCCGCGCAACGCCCGAAGGACCGGGGAGGCCGCGGTGTTCGTGTCCCTCAGCCGCCTGCGGAGCAGATCACGTCGGGCCTTGTCGACTTCTGTCTCAAGACGGAACATGCGGCTCACCATAAACGCGCAAGGCCGCCAGTTCTGCAAATAGCCTTCCGCTCCCGGCCCCCGCCCGTACCCTGAGGGACAGCGCCGGCGGGGGCAGGCGCCGTTCAGGGGGCGAGACGGTCGGTACGGCGTCCGGGCGGGGCGGCGGGCGTCGCGCGACGGCGGACGCGCGGTCGCGACGGCCCGCCCCACGTCCGGTCAGTGAAGTGGCAGGGGCCCGGCGTCGTACCCGCGCCGGTGTCGTCCTCCGACGATGGGGTAATCCCCTGCTCTGGGAAGAGCGTGGGGGAGGGGGGTTTCGTGGTTCGCATTCGGGTCCTGGTCGTCGACGACCACCGCATCTTCGCCGAGTCGCTGGCCGCGGCCCTGGCCGCAGAGCCCGACGTCGAGGTGTCCGCGGCGGGCAGCGGTCCGGCCGCGCTGCGCTGCCTGGAGCGGGCGGTCTGCGAGGGACGGCGGTTCGACGTGCTGCTCGTCGACGCCGACCTGGGCGGCAGGACGCCGGGCGGCCGGCCGGCCGTGCCCGTGCAGGCCGTCGACGAGGACGGGCTCGTCGACGGGATACGGCTGGTCACCGACGTGCGTTCGGCGCAGCCGCAGGTACGGATCGTCGTCCTCGCCGAGAAGGACGACCCGGCCCGGGCCGCGCTCGCCCTGCAGGCGGGGGCCTCCGGGTGGGTGGCCAAGGACTGCTCGCTGAGCCGACTGCTCACCGTCATCCGGGGCGTGCTGCGCGACGAGACGCACCTGCCGCCCGCGCTGCTGACGGGCGTGCTGCGGGAGTTGACCGCCGCCCGCCGTCACCGCACCGAGAGCGAACGGCTCGTGGAGTCCCTGACCCCGCGCGAGCGGGAGGTGCTGCGGTGCATGGTCGCGGGACTGGGGCGCAAAGCGGTCGCCGAGCGCCTGTACCTGTCCCCGCACACCGTGCGCACCCACATGCAGAACGTCCTCGGGAAGCTGGGCGTGCACTCCACCCTCGCCGCGGTGGCCCTCGCCCGCCGGGCGGGCGTCGGACCCGTCGACCTACCCGGGGACGTTGTCGAACGGGGCGGTCAACTGGCGTAGCAGCCCGGCCAGTTCGCCACGCTGGGCGTGGGTGAGTTCCCCGAGGATCGCCCGCTCCTGCGCCAGCAGCCCGGCCAGTGCCTGATCGGCGCGATCGCGGCCCTCCTCCGTGAGCCGGACCAGGACGCCGCGCCGGTCACTGGGGTCGGGCAGCCGCTCCACCAGCCCCTTCTTGGTGAGCCGGTCGATGCGGTTGGTCATCGTGCCCGAGGTGACCAGTGTCTGCGTGAGGAGCTGCCCCGGGGAGAGCTGGTACGGGGCGCCCGCACGGCGCAGCGCGGTCAGGACGTCGAACTCCCAGGACTCCAGGCCGTGCTCGGCGAACGCGAGCCGACGCGCCCGGTCCAGGTGCCGGGCCAGCCTGCTCACCCGGCTGAGCACCTCGAGCGGTTCCACGTCGAGGTCCGGGCGCTCCCGGCGCCACGCTGCGACCAGCCGATCGACCTCGTCCTCCATGACGATCAGTGTAGTGGTTGTGTCGACGTGAAGTCTCTTGATATCAAGTTTCTTGACATCGAGATGGATGGGGGGTGACGCTGGGTACCCGACCCACCGCACCGGGAGGCCTGATGCCCGCCGACCCCACCTGGGACCCCGCCCAGTACCTGCGTCACGCCGGCCACCGCACCCGGCCCTTCACCGACCTGCTCGCCCGCGTCCCGCCCCTGCCCGGGGACCCGCCCCGCGTCGCCGACCTCGGCTGCGGCGCCGGCAACGTCACGGCCCTGCTCGCCGAGCACCGGCCCGCCGCCCGCATCACCGGCTACGACAACTCTCCCGAGATGCTCCAGAAGGCCCGCGCCGACCACGAGGGCCCGGCCCCCGGGGGCGGCAGGATCGACTTCGTCCACGCCGACCTCCGCACCTGGACGCCCGAGGAGCCGTACGACCTGATCGTCGGCAACGCCACGCTGCAGTGGGTCCCGGGACACGTGGAACGGTTCGGCGACTGGATCGAAGGGCTCACCCCCGGCGGCACCTTCGCCTTCCAGGTGCCGGGCAACTTCGACGCCCCCAGCCACACCCTGATGCGCGAACTCGCCGCCTCCCCGCGGTGGCGGGGCCGGCTGGACGGCGTCCTGCGCCACCGGGACGCCGTCCTGCGACCGGAGGCCTACCTGGAGCGCCTGACCGCCCTCGGCTGCACGACCGACGCCTGGGAGACCACGTACATCCACCTGCTGACCGGCCCCGACCCGGTCCTCGACTGGGTCGGGGGCACCGGCCTGCGCCCCGTCCTCACCGCCCTCGCCGACGACCCCGAGGCGCGGGAGGCCTTCGTCGCCGAGTACCGCACCGCCCTGCGGGCCGCCTACCCGGCCGGCCCCCACGGCACCCCGTTCCCCTTCCGCCGCGTCTTCGCGGTCGCCGTCAAGGGGAGCCGGCCCAGGGCGTGCGACCCGGGTGGGTGACGAGGACGAGGACGAGGACGAGGACGACGCCGTCGTCGAGGGCGTGGAGCACGCGGTGGTCGCCGGCACGCGATCGGCGGACCGCCGGCCCGCAGGCGCCCGAGTGGGCGGGGGCGGGGGTCCTGCGCGAGGGTCGCGCGGCCGTGGGCCGCGCGACGGACGAGGCCGCCGGGCCGGGCACGGACCGCGCCGACCGTGACCCCGGTCATGCGCACAGCACCGCGCACGGTCGATCCGGTGTGCTGTCGGTTCAGCTCTTCCGGTGACCTATCAGCCGCGGCTTCGGCTCCAGGCCGTCCAGCCCGTGCCAGGCCAGGTTGACCAGGTGGGCCGCCACCTCCGCCTTCTTCGGCTTGCGCACGTCCAGCCACCACTGGCCCGTCAGCGCCACCATCCCCACCAGGGCCTGCGCGTACAGCGGGGCCAGCTTCGGGTCGAAGCCGCGCGACTTGAACTCACGGCCCAGGATGTCCTCCACCTGGGTGGCGATGTCCGAGATCAGCGAGGCGAACGAACCCGTCGACTGGGGGATGGGGGAGTCGCGGACCAGGATGCGGAAACCGTCCGTGTACTCCTCGATGTAGTCCAGCAGCGCGAACGCCGCCTGCTCGCACAGCTCACGGGGATGGCCGGCCGTCAGCGAACCGGTCACCATGTCCAGCAGACGCCGCATCTCGCGGTCCACCACCACCGCGTACAGGCCCTCCTTGCCGCCGAAGTGCTCGTACACCACCGGCTTGGAGACCCCGGCCTTCGCCGCGATCTCCTCCACCGACGTGCCCTCGAAGCCCTTCGCCGCGAACAGGGTGCGGCCGATCTCCAGCAGCTGCTGGCGGCGCTCCGCACCGGTCATCCGGGTACGGCGGACGCGCCGCGGTTTCTCGTCGCTCGGGGTGCTGCTGGAGTCGGTCGCCACGGCGTCCATCATGCCGCCTCGACGGGCCCCCTCCCCCGCCGGGCGGAGCCCCCCGCGCGGTCACGGCGCGAATCGATACGCGAGCGTGACGGCCACCGCACGTCGTACGCCCATCCCAGCCGCTCGAACCAACGGATCAGACGGGCCGAGGAATCCACCTGCCCGCGCTCCACACCGTGCCGCGCGGACGTCGGATCGGCGTGGTGCAGGTTGTGCCAGGACTCACCGCACGACAGCACCGCCAGCCACCACACGTTGCCCGAACGGTCCCGCGACCTGAACGGGCGCTTGCCCACCGCGTGACAGATCGAGTTGATCGACCACGTCACATGGTGCAACAACGCCACCCGGACGAGTGACCCCCAGAAGAACCCGGTGAACGCACCCCACCAGGACATGGTGACCAGACCGCCGATCAGCGCGGGCAGCGCCAGCGACAACGCCGTCCACAGGACGAACTGCCGGGAGATCGCCCGCAGGGTCGGATCCTTGATCAGATCCGGCGCGTACTTGTCCTGCGGCGTCTGCTCCTCGTCGAACATCCAGCCGATGTGCGCCCACCACAATCCCTTGACCAGCGCCGGGACCGTCTCCCCGTACCGCCACGGCGAATGGGGGTCGCCCTCGGCGTCGGAGAACCTGTGGTGCTTGCGGTGGTCGGCCACCCAGCGCACCAACGGCCCCTCCACCGCCATCGACCCGGCGATCGCCAGCGCGACCTTCAGCGGCCGCTTCGCCTTGAACGACCCGTGCGTGAAGTGACGGTGGAAACCGATGGTGATGCCGTGGCAGCCCAGGAAGTAGAAGAAGACCAACAGACCCAGGTCCAGCCAGCTCACCCCCCACCCCCACGCCAGCGGCACCGCCGCCACCAGTGCCAGGAAGGGGACGATGATGAAGAGCAGCAGCGTGATCTGCTCGATGGAGCGCTTGCGCTCGCCGCCCAGCGTGGCGGAGGGCGCCGCGTCGTCGGGCCCGGAGTGTTCCGGAGCTTCGTGCAGCACATCGGAGCCTGAGGTCATACGTGTTCCCTGTGGGGTATGTGGACGGGAAGGTGCCCGGCCTCCGGAGACACACCGCCCACCTACGCCTCCGTAACCTACGGCAGCGTAAGTATGGCAGCGCGTCACCCGGCGGCAAGAGCCCGTGAGCCCGCGCCTCCGGGCCGGCACCTATCCTTGAAGTCGGTCGGACAGCGCGGTCCGCTCTGATTTCTTCCCGGACGTCCGGCCCGCAAGCGGCGCACGCCGCGCGAGACGCCGTCCGGGTTCCCTCCCAGACGAGCTTCAACACTGCAAGGAGCCGCACCTGTGAGCAGTGCCGACGACCAGACCACCACGACGAGCAGCGAGCTGCGCGCCGACATCCGCCGACTGGGTGACCTCCTGGGCGAGACCCTGGTACGGCAGGAGGGCCCCGAGCTGCTCGACCTCGTCGAGAAGGTCCGCCGACTCACCCGTGAGGACGGCGAGGCCGCCGCCGAACTGCTGCGCGGCACCGAACTGCAGACCGCGGCCAAGCTGGTCCGCGCGTTCTCCACCTACTTCCACCTGGCCAACGTCACCGAACAGGTGCACCGCGGCCGCGAACTGCGCGCCCGCCGCGCCGCCGAGGGCGGACTGCTCTCCCGCACCGCCGACCGCCTCAAGGACGCCGACCCCGAGCACCTGCGCGAAACGGTCCGCAACCTCAACATCCGGCCCGTCTTCACCGCCCACCCCACCGAGGCCGCCCGCCGCTCCGTCCTCAACAAGCTCCGCCGGATCGCCGCCCTCCTCGACACCCCGGTCATCGCCACCGACCGGCGCCGCCTGGACACCCGGCTCGCCGAGAACATCGACCTCGTCTGGCAGACCGACGAACTGCGCGTGGTCCGCCCCGAACCCGCCGACGAGGCCCGCAACGCCATCTACTACCTCGACGAACTGCACGCCGGCGCCGTCGGCGACGTCCTGGAGGACCTCACCGCCGAGCTGGAACGCGTCGGCGTCCACCTCCCCGACGACACCCGCCCCCTCACCTTCGGCACCTGGATCGGCGGCGACCGCGACGGCAACCCCAACGTCACCCCCCAGGTCACCTGGGACGTCCTCATCCTCCAGCACGAACACGGCATCAACGACGCCCTGGAGATGATCGACGAACTGCGCGGCTTCCTCTCCAACTCCATCCGCTACACGGGCGCGACGGAGGAACTGCTGACCTCCCTGCAGGCCGACCTCGACGCCCTCCCCGAGATCAGCCCCCGCTACAAGCGCCTCAACGCCGAGGAGCCCTACCGGCTCAAGGCCACCTGCATCCGCCAGAAGCTGGAGAACACCAAGCTCCGCCTCGCCAAGGGCACCCCGCACGAGCCCGGCCGCGACTACCTCGGCACCGGCGAACTCCTCGCCGACCTGCGCATCATCCAGGCCTCCCTGCGCGAACACCGCGGCGGCCTCTTCGCCGACGGCCGCCTCGCCCGCACCATCCGCACCCTGGCCGCCTTCGGCCTCCAGCTCGCCACCATGGACGTACGCGAACACGCCGACGCCCACCACCACGCCCTCGGCCAGCTCTTCGACCGGCTCGGCGAGGAATCCTGGCGGTACGCCGACATGCCCCGCGACTACCGCTCCAAGCTCCTCGCCAAGGAACTGCGCAGCAGGCGCCCGCTCGCCCCCACCCCCGCACCCGTCGACGCGGCCGGCGAGAAGACCCTCGGCGTCTTCCGGACGATCAAGCGCGCCCTGGAGGTCTTCGGCCCCGAGGTCGTCGAGTCGTACATCATCTCCATGTGCCAGGGCGCCGACGACGTCTTCGCCGCCACCGTCCTCGCCCGCGAGGCCGGACTCATCGACCTGCACGCCGGCTGGGCCAAGATCGGCATCGTCCCGCTCCTGGAGACCACCGACGAGCTCAAGGCCGCCGACACCATCCTCGAGGACATGCTCGCCGACCCCTCCTACCGGCGCCTCGTCGCGCTCCGGGGCGACGTCCAGGAGGTCATGCTCGGCTACTCCGACTCCTCCAAGTTCGGCGGCATCACCACCAGCCAGTGGGAGATCCACCGCGCCCAGCGCCGCCTGCGCGACGTCGCCCACCGCTACGGCGTGCGGCTGCGCCTCTTCCACGGCCGCGGCGGCACCGTCGGCCGCGGCGGCGGCCCCACCCACGACGCCATCCTCGCCCAGCCCTGGGGCACCCTCGAAGGCGAGATCAAGGTCACCGAGCAGGGCGAGGTCATCTCCGACAAGTACCTCATCCCCTCCCTCGCCCGCGAGAACCTCGAACTCTCCGTCGCCGCCACCCTCCAGGCGTCCGCCCTGCACACCGCACCCCGCCAGTCCGTCGAGGCCCTCGCCCGCTGGGACGCCGCCATGGACGTCGTCTCCGACGCCGCCCACACCGCCTACCGCAAGCTCGTCGAGGACCCCGACCTGCCGACGTACTTCCTGGCCTCCACGCCGGTCGACCAGCTCGCCGACCTGCACCTGGGCTCGCGGCCCTCCCGCCGCCCCGGCTCGGGCGTCTCGCTCGACGGACTGCGCGCCATCCCGTGGGTCTTCGGCTGGACCCAGTCCCGGCAGATCGTCCCCGGCTGGTACGGCGTCGGCTCCGGACTGAAGGCACTGCGCGAGGCCGGCCTCGACACCGTCCTCGACGAGATGCACCAGGAGTGGCACTTCTTCCGCAACTTCATCTCCAACGTCGAGATGACCCTCGCCAAGACCGACCTGCGCATCGCCCAGCACTACGTCGACACCCTCGTCCCCGACGAACTCAAGCACGTCTTCGACACCATCAAGGCCGAACACGAGCTGACCGTCACCGAGGTCCTGCGCGTCACCGGCGAGGCGGAACTCCTCGACGCCGACCCGGTCCTCAAGCAGACCTTCGCCATCCGCGACGCCTACCTGGACCCGATCTCCTACCTCCAGGTGGCCCTCCTCAAGCGCCAGCGCGACGCCGCCGGCGCCGACGAACAGCCCGACCCGCTGCTCTCCCGCGCCCTGCTGCTCACCGTCAACGGCGTCGCCGCCGGCCTGCGCAACACCGGCTGACCCGACGCACGACGAGGGGGAGCCCCCGGCCCGTACGGCCGGGGGCACCCCCTCGCTTCCGGACGGCTCGCCTCAGAGCGACAGGAAGGCCGCCGTGAGCAGCGCCGCCCCCGACAGCCCCAGCACCCACGCCACCCGCGTGCGCAGCAGACCCCCGGCCACCACGACCGACGCCAGCAGCAGCGCACCCCCCAGCGGAACCCACGCGTGGAGCACCCCGGCGGGACCGGAACGGACGGCGCGCGTACCGCCCGGCTTCAGCACCACCGGGTAGGTCCGCCCCTCCTCCACGGCCACCGAGTCCTCCAGCACCACCTCCGCACGCGGCTGCGACCCCGGCGACAACGGCCTGTACGGCCCCGCGCACACCCCGGCGCCACACCGCGTCACCGCCACCGTGCCGCGCTCGCGCCCCTTCGTCAGCATCACGTGCTGCGCCGTGCCCCACGACGCCCACACACCCGCGATCAGGACCAGCACGGCGACCGTGCCCATCACCGCGAACCGGCCGAACCGCAGGGCGGAGGAGCCACGGGAGGCGCGGACAGCGGGAGACATGGCCGAGATCCTTGGCCATGACCCTCCGGTCGGTCAACTCCGGTGGGCTCCGACAGGGGGACACATCACCCGACGCCCCTCAGCACGTCACGAGTTGTACGTCCCCTGCGCCCGCTCCAGCCCCTCGATCACCAGACACTCCACCGCGTCCGCCGCCCGGTCCACGAACCAGTCCAGCTCCTTGCGCTCCGCCGACGAGAAGTCCTTCAGCACGAAGTCCGCCACCTGCATCCGCCCCGGCGGCCGCCCGATCCCGAACCGCACCCGGTGGTACTCCCGGCCGAACGCCTTCGTCAGCGACTTCAGCCCGTTGTGACCGTTGTCCCCGCCGCCCAGCTTCAGCCGCAGCGTCCCGTACTCGATGTCCAGCTCGTCGTGGACCGCCACCACCCGCTCCGCCGGCACCTTGTAGAACTCCCGCAACGCGTTCACCGGCCCGCCCGACAGGTTCATGTACGACATCGGCTTCGCCAGCACCACCCGCCGGTTCGCCGGACCGGGCGGCCCGATCCGCCCCTCCACGACCTGCGCCTGAGCCTTGCCGGCCCGCTTGAACCGGCCCCCCATCCGCTCCGCCAGCAGATCCGCCACCATGAACCCCACGTTGTGGCGGTTCATCGCGTACTCCGGCCCCGGATTGCCCAGCCCCACCACCAGCCAGGGACCCGCCGCACCGGCCGCCGCATCCGTCGTCACGTCCATGTCTCCTTCGTACGCTCCATCACACGTGCCCTCATACGCGTCGGCCGCTGCCCCGTACGGGAACAGCGGCCGACGAAACGACGACTCGGAACGAGGATCAGGCCTCGGCGGCCGCCTCGCCCTCACCCTCGGCGGGCGCCTCCTCCGCCTGCGCGGCCAGCACCTGGATGACGACGGCATCCTCGTCGACGGCCAGCTTGGCGCCCTTCGGCAGGGTGATGTCCTTGGCGAGGATGGAGGCACCGGCCGCCAGGCCCTCGACGGACACCGTGACGGACTCGGGGATGTGCGTGGCCTCGGCCTCGACCGTCAGGGTACCCAGCACGTGCTCCAGCAGGTTGCCGCCCGAGGCCAGCTCGCCCTCGGTGAGGACCGGGATCTCCACCGTGACGGTCTCGCCGCGCTGCACCAGCTGCAGGTCCACGTGCTCCAGGAAACCCTTCAGCGGGTCGCGCTGCACCGACTTCGGGATCGCCAGCTCGCTCGACGTGCCGTCGATGTCCAGCGCGATCAGCACGTTCGGCGTGCGCAGCGCGAGCAGCAGCTCGTGGCCCGGAAGGGTCAGGTGCAGCGGGTCCGAACCGTGCCCGTACAGCACACCCGGAACCTTGTTGTCACGACGGATACGGCGCGCGGCACCCTTGCCGAACTCGGTGCGCGTCGCGGCGGAGATCTTCACCTCGGACATGCTCACTCCTCGAAAGTCAGAAACGGACGTGGTCACCCGGCCACGAACGGCCTGCTACGAAGAGCGCGTCGATAACGGACCGCCGACCCGCCTCACGAAAAAGCGGTACGGCCTCCCTCGCCGAGCAACTTCGACAGTCTACTCGGACCAGGAGGCCGCACCCAAAACGATCACCGTCGGACCCGGCGCAGAACCCTTACTGCACCGACCGCACGGAACTACTGCTCGTCGAACAGGCTCGTCACCGAACCGTCCCGGAACACCTCACGCACCGCACGCGCGATCGTCGGCGCGATCGACAACACCGTGATCTTGTCCAACGACTCACTCAGCTCACCCGGCGTCGGCAACGTGTTCGTGAACACGAACTCACTCACCCGCGAGTTCTTCAACCGGTCCGCCGCCGGACCCGACAGCACACCGTGCGTCGCCGTCACGATCACGTCCTCCGCACCATGCGCGAACAAGGCGTCCGCCGCCGCACAGATCGTGCCACCCGTGTCGATCATGTCGTCCACCAGGACGCAGATGCGCCCCTCCACGTCACCCACGACCTCGTGCACCGTGACCTGGTTCGCCACGTCCTTGTCCCGCCGCTTGTGCACGATCGCCAACGGCGCACCCAACCGGTCGCACCAACGGTCCGCCACCCGCACACGACCCGCGTCCGGAGACACCACCGTCAACTTCGAACGGTCCACCTTCGCACCCACGTAGTCCGCGAGCAGCGGCAACGCGAACAGGTGATCCACCGGCCCGTCGAAGAAACCCTGGATCTGATCCGTGTGCAGATCCACGGCCAGCAACCGGTCCGCACCCGCCGTCTTCATCAGATCCGCGATCAGACGCGCCGAGATCGGTTCACGACCCCGGTGCTTCTTGTCCTGCCGCGCGTAACCGTAGAACGGCACGATGACCGTGATGGACCTGGCCGACGCACGCTTCAGCGCATCGATCATGATCAACTGCTCCATGATCCACTTGTTGATCGGAGCAGTGTGGCTCTGGATCAGGAAACAGTCGGCACCACGAGCCGACTCCTGATACCGCACATAGATCTCACCATTGGCGAAATCGAAGGCCTTCGTCGGGACGACCCCGACATCCATCTGCCGGGCGACCTCCTCGGCAAGCTCGGGGTGGGCGCGGCCGGAGAAGAACATCATCTTCTTCTCGCCGGTCGTCTTGATCCCGGTCACAGCACAATCTCCTCAGAGGTGTCGCAGCTGATGGCGGTGCGGAAGTGCACTTATCACGGTACGCCCTGTCCGAGAGGACCGAATCCGGTCACTCCCCGCCGGCCGACTCCCGGGAAGCCGCCTCCGCCGCCTTCGCGGCAGCACTCCCCGGACGCTTACGAGCCACCCAACCCTCGATATTCCGCTGCTGACCGCGGGCCACGGCCAACGAACCCGGCGGCACATCCTTCGTGATCACCGACCCGGCAGCCGTGTAGGCACCGTCCCCGACCGTGACAGGCGCCACAAACATGTTGTCCGAGCCCGTCCTGCAGTGCGACCCGACCGTCGTGTGATGTTTGTCCTGCCCGTCGTAATTGACGAACACACTCGCCGCACCGATGTTCGAAAACTCACCGATCGTCGCATCCCCCACATACGACAGATGCGGAACCTTCGACCCCTCACCGATCGACGCGTTCTTCGTCTCCACATACGTACCGACCTTCGCCCTGCGCGCCAACCGCGACCCCGGACGCAAATACGCGTACGGACCCACCAACGCCTCAGGCCCCACCTCGGCACCCACCGCCACCGCGTTGTCCACCCGCGCACCCGCACCCACCCGCGTATCCGTCAACCGCGAGTTCGGCCCCACCTCACACCCCTCGGCCAGATGCGTGACCCCGTGCAACTGCGTCCCCGGATGAACCACCACGTCCTGCTCGAACGTCACCGTCACGTCCACCCACGTCGTCGCCGGATCGACCACCGTCACCCCCGACAACATGGCCTCCGTCAACAACCGGTCATTGAGGATCCGCCGCGCCTCCGACAACTGCACCCGGTTGTTGATCCCCGCGATCTCACGGTGATCCCCCGCCACCGACGCACCCACCCGGTGCCCCGCCCCCCGCAGGATCCCCAGCACGTCCGTCAGATACTCCTCACCCTGACTGTTGTCCGTCCGCACCCTCTTCAACGCGTCCGCCAACAACGCCCCGTCGAACGCGAACACACCCGAGTTGACCTCCCGGATCGCCCGCTGCTCCTCCGACGCGTCCTTGTGCTCCACGATCGCCGTGACCGCACCACCGCCGTCCCGCACGATCCGCCCGTACCCGGTCGCGTCCGGCACCTCGGCCGTCAGCACCGTCACCGCATTGCCGTCGGAGACGTGCGCGGCCGACAGCCGCCGCAACGTCTCACCCGTCAGCAACGGGGTGTCACCGCAGACCACCACCACGGTCCCGTCCACGGAACCGCCCAGCTCCTCCAGACCCATCCGCACGGCGTGACCCGTGCCGTTCCGCTCCGCCTGCACGGCGGTACGCACGCCCGGGGCGATCTCCGCGAGATGCGCGGCCACCCTCTCGCGGGCGTGACCCACGACGACGACCAACTGCTCCGGCTCCAGCTCACCGGCTGCGGCGAGCACATGGCCCACCAGGGAACGGCCACAGATGTCGTGCAGGACCTTCGGTGTGGCCGACTTCATACGGGTGCCCTCACCCGCTGCGAGAACGACGACGGCTGCCGGGCGATTGGTGCTCACGGGATGCCCTTCGGCTGTGATGGGGAGGGGGGTGACATCCGCAGGATACCGGGGGTGTTTGCGGGGGACATGAGTGCGGGCCCTGACCGGGGTAGTGACCAGTCAGGACCCGAACTGAGGTCTTGGTGTGCTGTGGCTCCCCCGCAAGGATTCGAACCTTGTCCTGCTGGTACCAAAAACCAGTGTGCTGCCAGTTACACCACGGGGGACAGCGCCTCAGACCTTACCGGAGACGTGCTTCCGAGTGGGCCACGATGCCGTCCCACCAGCCCTCGATGCGGTTATACAGGTCGGCGCTCCTCGCGACACCGACGACCAGGCAGCCGTGGTAGTCGTCACCGGTGTGCTTGCGGACCGTCTTCGGGTTGTGTTTCTTGAGTGTCGGTTTGGCGAAGAGTGAGACGTCGATCGTCGCTACCTGTGCCCAGAACCGGTGCGCGGAATCGACGTCTGCGGATTCGTGGATGAGGACTCGGAAGTTCAGTCGCTTCCGGTCGATGCCGAGCAGGTCCAGCCATGCGAGGTAGACCCGGATCACGCCTGCGTCGCTGTTGACGAAGATTGCGCGTTCTCGACGGTCGTAGGGTTTGCTCTTCGAGCCCTCGGCCCAGTAGAGCGCGACTCCTGCCATGAAGAGCTCACGATCCGTCAGATCGCCGATCTCCTGCCGAGCTCCTAGCTTGGTCTGCCGGTGTACCTCCCTGTCTGCTTCGCGCCGTCGTGCCAGTCCTTCTCGCATCAGGGTGCGCTGTTCCTCCGGCGTGTACCGAGGTTCAGGTTTCGGCAGGTCCCGTACCCACAGCGACACCGAGCTCCTGGAGCAGCCCAGCTCGGCCTCGATCTGGTCGTAGGTCCAGCCCTGCAGCCGCAGCTCCCGAGCCTTGGCCCTGAGGCCGTCCTTCGCGTTGGGGCGTTTCGTCCAGGCCGGCGGAGGCTCCCCCTTCACCAGCTGGTTGAGGATGTCGTTGTTGTAGATCTTCAGCTCGTCGCGGATCTGCCGAAGGCTGTGGCCCGCCCGTCGCAGGGCGACCGCCCGTTCCCGCAGGCCTTCGAAGTCGGCGTACTTGCCGGGTGCATGTGTCACACGCATACCGTCCGGGCGGAATGGTCGGTTCCCCCCTCGAACGGTGTCCGATTCAGCAGTTCGAGGGATTTCGGGCCGTATCGCATTCGAGGAATCACCCCGTGTGGTGCGGTTTGGGCGTGGAAACTCGCCGGAAAAGGGGAGCTTCCCGCCCGTAGGCTGGAGGCATGACCACGACGGGGGAAGAGCTGGTGACGGCCCGGGGAGGGCCGTGGTGGTGGGACAGGCGGCGTGGTGCCGTGCTGGATGTGGGGCTCGCGGTGGTGTCCGCGGCGGAGTGCGGGGTGGAGGGGGTCCCGTTCGCGCGGGAGGCGGGGATTCCGGTCGCGCTGGGGGTCGTCTTCGGGGTGCTGGCCGGTTCGGTGCTGCTGGTGCGGCGGAAGTGGCCGATCGCGGTGGTGCTGGTGGGGGTCGCGGTGACGCCGGCGGCGATGGGTTTCCTGCTGGGGCTGGTGGGCCTGTATTCGCTGGCGGCGTCGGAGGTGCCGCGGCGGATCATCGGGTCGTTGGCCGGGATGCAGCTGGTGGGTGTGCTCGTCGTGGTGTTCGTGCGGATGCGGCAGGACCTCGCGAAGGAGGACGTGGACGTCAGCGACTGGCTGGTGCCGTTCGCGTCGATCACGACGGCGTTGGGGATGACGGCGCCGCCGTTGCTGCTGGGTCTGTACGTGGGGGCGCGGCGGCGGTTGATGGAGAGTCTGCGGGAGCGGGCGGACAGTCTGGAGCGGGAGCTGCAGTTGCTGGCGGAGCGGGCGGAGGAGCGGGCGGAGTGGGCGCGGGGTGAGGAGCGGACGCGGATCGCGCGTGAGATGCACGACGTGGTGGCGCATCGGGTGAGTCTGATGGTGGTGCACGCGGCCGCGTTGCAGGCGGTGGCGCGGAAGGATCCGGAGAAGGCGGTGAGGAACGCCGCTCTGGTGGGGGACATGGGGCGGCAGGCGTTGACGGAGTTGCGGGAGATGCTCGGGGTGCTGCGGTCCGGTGGGGACGGTGGGCGGCGGCGGGAGCGGGCGGAGGTGCCGTCGGCGGTGGTGGGGGTGGCTGCGGCGGGGGCTGGGTCGCGGGTGGTGGATGAGGGGGAGGGGCCGTGTCTGTCGGAGATCGAGGAGTTGGTGGGGCAGTCGGCTGCGGCGGGGATGGTGGTGGATCTGTCGGTGGTGGGGGAGGCGCGGTCGTGTGCGCGGGAGGTGGAGTCGACGGCTTATCGGGTGGTGCAGGAGGCGTTGACGAACGTGCACAAGCATGCGGCGGGTGCGAAGACGTATGTGCGTCTGGCGTACCGGGTGTCGGAGATCGCGATGCAGGTGGAGAACGATCCGCCGCCGGAGGCGGCGTCGTCGGCGGGGTTGCCGTCGGGGGGGAATGGTCTGGTGGGGATGAAGGAGCGGGTGTCGGCGTTGGGTGGGGTGTTCGTGTCGGGGCCGACGGATGCGGGGGGTTTTCGGGTGTCGGCGGTGATTCCGGTGTCGTAGTGGGGGTGGGGTGGGTTCAGCCGGCGGTGAGGCGGGTGGGTTGTATGCCGGTGATGAGGGTGGTGAGGGCGTGGTCGATGTCGGGGCCGAGGTACCAGTCGCCGGTGTGGTCGAGGGTGTAGGCGCGGCCGTGGGCGTCGATGGCGAGGAGTGCCTGGGTGTCGGTTTCGGCGCCGAGGGGGCAGACCTCGGTGTCGAGGGCGCGGCCGAGGTCGCCGAGGGTGCGGGCCATGTGGAGGCCGTGGAGGGGGTCGAGGTGGAAGGTGGTGGGGGCGACGTGGCGGCCGGGGCCGGTGGGGTGGATGTGGAGTCCGCCGAATTCGGCCCAGGCTTCGACGGCGGCGGGGAAGACGGTGTGGCGGTGTCCTGCGGGTGAGGTGTGGTCGCGGAGGGTGTCGGCCCAGATTTCGGCTTGCTTGATGTCCCAGCGTCCGGGTTGCCAGCCTGCGGTGCGCAGGGCGGCGTCGACGGGTACGGCGAAGCGGGTGGTGGAGGTGCGGTCGGTGTGCATCTGCCTTCGTTCGTCTGGGTCGTGGGTGGTGCGGTGGCTGGGGTCAGCCGTTGGTGGTGGGGTCGACCATGCGGACGCCGAAGTGGGCGGTGAGGGCGGTGCAGGCGCGGCAGGGGGTGGCGTAGGCGCCGTGGAGGGGGTCGCCGTCCTCGCGGATGCGGCGGGTGGTGAGTTTGGCGTGTTTGAGGGCTTTGCGTGCTTCGCCGTTGGTCATGGGTCTGCGTGCGGCGCGTTTGCTGCGTGCGGCGTCGGTGGTGGTGAGGTGGCGGGAGATGAGGATGGTTTCGGCGCAGCGGCCGGTGAAGCGGTCGCGTTGGTCGCTGGTGAGGGTGTCGAGGAAGTCCTGGACGAGGGGGTGGAGGGTGGGGGGTGTGTCGCCGCGGGCGGCGGTGCAGGTGAGGGTGGCGCCGCGGACGGAGAGGGCTGCGGCGATGGTGGGGAGGATGCCGTCGCGGCGGTGGTGGAGGGTGGGGGTGTGGGGGGTGTCGGTGGCGCTCCAGCCGATGCGGGGGTCGCCGGTCCGGGGGTCGCCGGATGGGCCGCTGTGCGGCCCCGTCTGCGTCATGTTCATGATCGTCATTCCCTCCCGAGCATTTCCCCGGAGGTCACAGGGTGCCAAATGGGGTGGCGGATGGGGAAGCTGGGTCGGGGTGACACGCCCGGTTCGGGGCGGGCTGTCACGGGAGGGTGACGGCGGGTCACGGAAGCGGAGGGGTGGGTGGCCGGTGTCGGTGACCGGTGGGGGTGTACCGCATAGGCTGTCGGCACCGCGGTCCGTGCGGTGTTCTGCGTGCTGGTGCGTGCGGGCGCCGTGGGGGGCGTGGGGGTAAGCAGTCGAGACAGACGTGACAGTCGAATACGTTCCGTGGTGGTCCGAAGGTGGGCGGTGCGGGACGTACAGAGTGCCGCAGGGGGCAACCGCCATGACGACAGGTCGGCTCGGGCAGAAGGCCGCGCCGCCGAACGCGGCCTATGCCGGGCAGGTCGTGCACTTCCCGGATCCGGTGCGGGCGGCGCGTCATCCGAGGGGGGTGCGGGTGGACGAGCGTGGTTACCCCGATTTCTCGCCCTACGCGCGTGCGGCGGCGGAGGTGGCGGAGCCGCCGGAGGGTTTCGGCGTGGACGAGTTGCGGCTGACGGACTACGTGTCGGCGAACGCGGCGCTGGCGGCGAGCGGTCATGAGTTGTGGGACACGGTGCCGGCGGTGGCGACGCCGCACGGCTGGACGTGGCACCACGTGGTGGGGTCGCGGCGGCTGGAGCTGGTGCCGGTGGAGGTGAAGGCGTTGCTGCGGCACCACGGTGGGGTGGCGACGGCGGCGGTGGATCACGGCAAGCGGGGGACGCGGCCGTTGCAGGAGACGCGTCCGGCGCATTTCGGGTTGCCGAAGTCGGGTGTGGCGGTGACGGAGTCGCAGGTGCTGGGGGTCGAGGAGGATCTCGGGTACCGGTTGCCGGGTGCGTACCGGTCGTTCCTGAAGGCGGCGGGTGGGTGCGCGCCGGTGGGGACGGCGTTGGACGCGGAGCTGGGGCTGCTGGTGGACCAGCCGTTCTTCACGGTGCGGGACGAGGCGGCGGTCAATGACCTGGTGTACGCCAACAAGTGCCTGCGTGATCATCTGACCAAGGACTATCTGTGCGTCGGTTTCGTGCAGGGTGGTCTGCTGGCGGTGAAGGTGCGGGGTGAGCGGCAGGGTTCGGTGTGGTTCTGTGCGTACGACGACGCGCGGGACGTGGATCCGTCGTGGTCGCCGGCCGAGCGGGTGGAGCGGCTGTTGTTGTCGTGCGGGGATGATTTCGACGTGTTCCTGTCCCGGCTGGCGGGGTCTCCGCCGGAGCTGGAGACGGTGGCGAATCTGATGGTGGACGGTGGGTTCGCGCGCGCCGTTCCGGTTTCTTCCGCGGGGGAGTGAGCTGAGGCGATGGTGACGTTCGCGCAGGCGCAGGAGCGCGCGGAGGAGTGGGTCAACGGGGACGTGCCGGCGTACCAGCACCGTGAGGTGCGGGTGCGGGAGTTCGACCTCGGGTTCGTGGTGTGGGCGGAGGACCGTGCGGACGGGCCTCGTTCGGACGGGGGCGCGCAGCGGTTGGTGATCGCCCGGGACAGTGGTGAGGCGACGTTGTGGCCGGCGTTGCCGGTGGGTGAGGTGATCCGCCGGTACGAGGAGGAGTACGGCCGTGAGGGGGCGGTGTCCGAGCCGGTGCCGGCGCCTGCGGCGCGGGTGGATCTGAATCAGACGTCGTTCCTGTTGAGTCCGCCGGAGTGGTTGCAGGAGGCGGCGGACCGGCTGGGGATTCCGGATCGGCGGGGGGAGGGTGCGGGGGCCGTTGCCGAGGGGGGTGCGGAGGCGGACGCGTCCGCGGCTTCCGGTGCCGGTGATTCGCCTGCGGGTTCGCCTGCGGGTGCGTCCGCCGGTGCGGGGAGCGGGGCCGCGTGGCCTGCCGCCGGGGGGAGCGGTTCTCCGTCGGGGGCGCCGGCCGGGGCGACTCCGTGGGCGGGTACGGACACCAACGCCGATGCGGGTGAGGACTGTTCCGTGCCGTTGCCGGAGACGGTGTTCGCGCAGCAGTTGGGTGAGTCCGGTGACGACGTTCTGCCGCCCGCGGCTCCGCCGGAGGCGAAGACGGCGCTGCTGTCGGGGGGCAGCGGGCTTCCGCCGACGGCCGTCGCGCCGGCGCTGCCGGATTCCGGTGGGCCGCAGGGGGCGCCGGGTGCGCCTCCGCCGGCCGGTCCGGGTGTTCCGCCGGGGCCGCTCGCGTCCGGGGCCGGGGACATCGCGGACGCCGTGACGAGCAAGGCGGCTCCGCCTCCGCGGCGTGGTTCGGGGCCGTCGACCCCGCCTCCGCCGGGTGCGCCGGGGGTTCCGGGTGGTACGCCGGCCCCGCCGTCCGCTCCGCCGGGTGGGTACGTGCCGACGCAGATGGTGTCGTCGCTGGGTCCGGACGGGTCCGGGCCGTCGGGGGGGCCGACTCCGCCGCCGGGGACCCCGGCCCCGCCTTCGCAGCCCGGTGGTGTCCACCACGCGGCGACGATGCTGGCCGGTCCGGGTACGCCGCCGCCTCCTCCGGGTCCGCCCGGTGCTCCCGGCGCGTCCCGGCCTCCGGGTGCGTCCCAGCCTCCGGGGGCTCCCGGCGCTCCCGGTGCTCCCGGTGCTCCGCAGCCTCCGGGTCCGCCCGGTGCTCCGGGTGCTCCCGGTGGCGGGAGCGGGCCCGTGCACCACGCGGCGACCGTGCTGGCCGGGCCCCCGGTGGGCGGTCCGGGCGCGCCGCCGCCTCCGGCGCCTCCCGGCGTGCCCGGCGGGATGCCTCCCGGTACGCCTCCGCCCGCGGGTCCCGTGCCGGGGCGGCCGCCGGCGTACGGCTATCCGCAGGCGCCCGCCGGTCGGCCGACGGTCGGTCCCGGCTATCAGGCCGTGCTGCGCTACCGGGCGCAGGACGGCGGCGAGCAGCAGCTGATCCGGCGTTCGGCGCCGGGTACGCCGCACCCGGAGTGGCAGATCTTCCACGAGCTGCGGGCCATGAACGTGCCGCCGGACCGGGTGCTGGAGCTGCACACCGAGCTGGAGTCGTGCGAGCTGCCGGGTGCGTACTGTGCGCGGATGATCCGGGAGCAGTGGCCGCAGGCGCGGATCACGTCCATCGCGCCCTACGGCACGGACCACGCGAGCCGTCAGCAGGGCATGCGCCAGCTGCTCGCGCACCAGGGTGAGCTGCACCAGGTGGCGGACGGTCCGGCGCGTCCCGCGCCGGTGCGTGCGCCGATCCCGCCGGTGCAGCCGGCGCCGCCGGTGCCGCCGGAGGCCGTCGCGCAGGAGCTGGCGGGGGCGTTCGGGCCGGGGGTGTTCCGGTTCGAGCAGGCGGCGGTGTCCCGGCAGGGTGTGCCGCCGGTGGTGGCGCACACGCTGGTGGTGGCGGGGCTGCCGCTGGACATGGGTCCGTTCTTCTGGGCGCAGGCCCAGCCGGGCCGTCCGGTGCCGACGCTGGCGGAGCTGGCGGTGGAGCGGGGTGTGCAGCCGGCCGCGGACGCGGGCTCGTACCTGGTGATGGGCAGTGATTTCGGCAAGGCGATCTGTGTGCAGTACGGCACGGCGAACATCGTCGCGGTGCCGGTGGAGTCCGGGCCGGGCGGTGCGCCGGTGCCGCCGCAGTTCGTGAACACCGGGCTGCCGGAGTTCGCGCGCTGTCTGGCGCTGCTGGGCCGGATGTGGCGGCTGCGGTTCGGGCTGAACCAGGAGCAGGCGGGGCGCTGGACCGTGGACTTCCAGGCGCAGTTGGCCGCGCTGGACCCGGCGGCGCTGGGTTCGCCGGAGAGCTGGTGGTCGGTGCTGCTGGAGCAGATGTGGGACGGGCTGCTCTGAGCGGTCGCGGGTGAGTTCCGTGTGAGGCGGGGAGCCGGGCCCGGTCGTCAGGACGACCGGGCCCGGCTTTTGTGTGTCTTCCTCGCGGAGTGTCGCGTTATGAACACTTCCGTGTCATCCACCAAGATGTGCGCAATTCATCCCATTTCGTGCTCGGTCTTTCGAACTGGGCTTCGGGTCCGTCGGTGGAGAGGGGTTCCAGGGTGAGTGGTGCGTCGGTGTCGTCGCGGGGATTCGAGGTCGTACGGGGGCGTGGCTACCGTCCCCTGCAGGTGATCGCGTACGTCGAGGCCCTCTCGGGGCGTCGTGACGCCGCCTGGGAGCGGGCCGCGCGGCTCACCGTGCTGGCCCGGGAGATGGAGGAGGAGCTGGAGCTGCTGCGGGTGCGGGTGGCGGGGCTGGCTCCGCAGACGTACGAGTCGCTCGGGCCGAGCGCGCGGCGGCTGTTCGGGCTGGCCGAGGAGGAGGCTGCGGCCGTGCGGGAGTCGGCGCGGCAGTACGCGCGGGACCTCATGGACCTGGCGGAGGACGACGCGGCCGGTGTGCGGCAGGCCGCGCGGGCGCACGCCGACGCCGTGCGCGCCGATGCCGACGGGTGGGCCGGGGAGGTGCTGTCGGCGGCCCGTGCGGAGGCCGACCGGATCCGGGCCGAGGCCCGGGCGGAGGTGAAGGAGCGGCGTGCGCGGACGCTGGAGGTGCTGCGGGAGATGCGGGAGCGCACCTCCGGGATGCTCGCCGAGGCGGCCAGGGAGCAGGCGCGGCGGCTGGAGGGGGTGGAGCGGGAGGAGACCGCGCGGGTGGCCGCGCTGGACGCCCGGCACGCGGAGGCGGAGGAGCGCGCCGAGTGCGTGCTGGCCGAGGCGCGGCAGGTGTTCGCCGAGGCGGAGGAGTCGGCGCGGCGCCGTGCCGAGGAGGCGCGGGAGCGGGCGGCGGAGCTGCTCGCCGGGGCGCGCGTGCGCGCGGAGGGCGTCGCGCGGGAGACCGAGCGGGTGCTGCGCGACCACGCCGAGCTGCGGGAGGACGTGCAGGCGCAGCTGGACCAGGTGTGCGCCGGTCTCAGCGCGCTGACGGGCCGGGCCGTGGAGTGACCCGGCCCCGGCCCGCCCGGTCCCCCTTCCCCGCGGCCGGGTGCCCCTTGCACCTGTCCGCCGCCGCACGGCTGCGTACTCGGCCCTCCCGTCGCCCGGCCACCGCCCCCGACGACGCGCTTCGCGCGGCTCCTCCCGGTGCGGGCGGCGGGAGGGCGGCCCCCGGATGAGCCGACAGGCGGAAGCGACCCCGAGACGGTGTCCACCCGTCGGAGGAGAGCCCCTAGGGGTACCTCCGTACTACGGGTCGGGGAGGGTTCGTACCGGCGGAGGACGAGACGGGGCCCGGGTCGTCCTTAACCTGGCTTTACGCCGCTGGGGGGCGGCACGGAACCGGCGGGGGTGGGGTTTTCCCCCGGTACAAGACTGCGCTGGACACCAGGGCGCGGAACCCCTGCCGGACACCAGACTGGATCACGTCGCACGAACACGCACGGAGCGGCCGCCGGGCACCACGGGCGGGCGCCGGAGCACCGCTTTCTTCCACTGACCGACATAGGAGACTTACCGTGACATCGGCTGTGACCATTCCCAGGCACGGGGGCACTGGAGGGCGTACGGCCGTTGCCGCGCGGGCGCGGCAGGTCGTAAAGGCGTACGGGTCGGGCGAGACCCGTGTCGTCGCCCTCGACCACGTCGACGTGGACATCGCCCGCGGCCGGTTCACCGCGATCATGGGCCCCTCGGGGTCCGGCAAGTCCACGCTGATGCACTGCCTCGCCGGGCTCGACACCGTGACGTCCGGTCAGATCTACCTGGACGAGACCGAGATCACCGGTCTGAAGGACAAGAAGCTCACGCGGCTGCGCCGGGACCGGATCGGCTTCATCTTCCAGGCGTTCAACCTGCTGCCGACGCTGAACGCGATCGAGAACATCACGCTGCCCATGGACATAGCGGGCCGCAAGCCCGACCGGGCGTGGCTGGACCGGGTGGTGGAGACCGTCGGGCTCGCGGAGCGCCTGAAGCACCGGCCGACGCAGCTCTCCGGCGGCCAGCAGCAGCGGGTCGCCGTGGCGCGGGCGCTCGCCGCCCGCCCCGAGATCATCTTCGGTGACGAGCCGACCGGGAACCTCGACTCCCGCGCCGGCGCCGAGGTGCTCGGCTTCCTGCGCCGCTCGGTGGACGAGCTGGGGCAGACCATCGTGATGGTCACCCACGACCCGGTGGCCGCCTCCTACGCCGACCGGGTGCTGTACCTCGCCGACGGCCGCATCGTCGACGAGATGCACCAGCCGACGGCCGAGCAGGTCCTGGACCGCATGAAGGACTTCGACGCCCGGGGGCGCACGTCATGACCGTCCTGAAGACCTCGATGCGCAACTTCCTCGCGCACAAGGGGCGGATGGCGCTGTCCGCGGTGGCGGTGCTGCTGTCCGTGGCGTTCGTGTGCGGGACGCTGGTGTTCACGGACACCATGAACACGACGTTCGACAAGCTGTTCGCGGCCACCGCCTCGGACGTCACGGTCAGCTCCAAGGAGGCCTCCGACGGCGGTGAGACGACCTCCGGCAACGGCAGGCCGCCGGTGATACCGGCCTCCGTGCTGGACGAGATCGAGGGCGTGGACGGCGTGCGGTCGGCCGAGGGCACGGTGTACTCCACCTCGGTGACCGTCGTCGACGGCGACAAGGACAGCCTCTCGCCGGCCAACGGCGGCCCGACCATCGTCGGCAGCTGGAACGACAACGACGCCCGCACCATGGAGATCACCTCCGGCGCGGTGCCCGAGGGCGCGGACCAGATCATGGTCGACGCCGACACCGCCGACAAGCACGGCCTGGAGCTCGGCGACGAGATCGGCGTCATCAGCGCGCTCGGCACGCACACCGCGAAGGTCTCCGGCATCGCCGACTTCACCGTCACCAACCCCGGCGCCGCGCTGTTCTTCCTGGACGTCGGGACCGCGCAGCAGACCCTGGTCGGTGAGGACGGCGTCTACACCAACGTCAACGTCACCGCCGCGGCCGGCGTCAGCGACGCGCAGCTGAAGAAGAACGTCGTGGCCGAACTCGGCGGCGCCTACAAGGTGCAGACCGCGAAGGAGAGCGCGGACGCCAACAAGGAGAGCGTCGGGGACTTCATGAACGTCATGAAGTACGCGATGCTCGGCTTCGCCGGGATCGCCTTCCTCGTCGGCATCTTCCTGATCATCAACACCTTCTCCATGCTGGTCGCCCAGCGCACCCGGGAGATCGGCCTGATGCGGGCGATCGGCTCGTCCCGCAAGCAGGTCAACCGCTCGGTGCTGGTCGAGGCGCTGCTGCTCGGCGTCTTCGGCTCGGTCCTCGGCGTCGGCGCGGGCATCGGTCTCGCGGTCGGCCTGATGAAGCTCATGGGCATGATGGACATGGAGCTGTCCACGGACGACCTCACGGTCGCCTGGACCACCCCGGCGCTCGGACTGCTGCTCGGCGTGGTCGTCACGGTGCTCGCCGCCTACCTGCCCGCCCGGCGGGCCGGGAAGATCTCCCCGATGGCCGCGCTGCGCGACGCCGGCACCCCGGCGGACGCCAGGGCCGGCTGGATACGCGGCGGGACCGGCCTGCTCCTCACCGGCGCCGGAGGCTTCGCCCTCTACCTGGCGGGCAGCGCGGACAAGGCCACCGACGGTTCGATGTGGCTGGGCCTGGGCGTGGTGCTGTCCCTGATCGGGTTCGTCGTCGTCGGCCCGGTGCTGGCGAGCGGTGTGGTGCGCGTCCTCGGCGCGATCCTGCTGCGGGCCTTCGGCCCCGTGGGCCGCATGGCCGAGCGCAACGCCCTGCGCAACCCGCGCCGCACCGGCGCGACGGGCGCCGCGCTGATGATCGGCCTGGCGCTGGTGGCGTGCCTGTCGGTGGTCGGGTCCTCCATGGTCGCCTCCGCCACCGAGGAGCTCGACAAGACGGTCGGCACGGACTTCATCATCCAGAACGACACCGGTCAGCCGATCACCCCGCAGGCCGTCGAGGCCGTGAAGAAGGCGCCCGGGGTGGACCGGGTCACCGAGTACAAGTGGACCCAGGCCGACTTCACCACGCCCGACGGCAAGACGTCGAAGGACACGGCGATCACGGCGGCCGACCCGACGTACGCGACCGACCTGCGGGTCGAGACGGTCGCCGGGAACCTCGGCGACGCCTACGAGCCCGACTCGATGTCGGTCCACGAGGACTTCGCGAAGGACCACGGCATCGAGCTCGGCTCGAAGATCGAGGTCGCGTTCGAGGACGGCAGGACGGGCACCCTGACGGTCCGGGCGATCACCAGCAGCGAGGCCGTCGTCGACGCGGGCGCGATGTACACGTCCATCGACACCCTCGCGAGGTACGTCCCGGCCGAGAAGATGCCGCTGGACACCCTGGTCTTCGCCTCGGCGAAGGACGGACGGACCGACGCCGCGTACACGGCGCTGAAGGACGCCCTGCACGACTACCCGCAGTACACCGTGCGCGACCAGACCGACTACAAGGACGCGCTGAAGGACCAGATCGGCCAGCTGCTGAACATGATCTACGGTCTGCTGGCCCTGGCGATCGTCGTCGCGGTCCTCGGTGTGGTGAACACCCTCGCCCTGTCGGTGGTGGAGCGCACCCGGGAGATCGGCCTGATGCGGGCCATCGGCCTCTCGCGCCGGCAGCTGCGCCGCATGATCCGCATGGAGTCGGTCGTGATCGCCCTCTTCGGCGCCCTGCTGGGCCTGGGGTTGGGCATGGGCTGGGGCGCCACCGCGCAGCAGCTGCTCGCCCTGGAGGGGCTGAAGGTCCTCGACATCCCCTGGCCGACGATCATCGGTGTGTTCCTCGGATCGGCCTTCGTGGGTCTCTTCGCCGCGCTGGTGCCGGCCTTCCGCGCCGGACGGATGAACGTCCTGAACGCCATCGCCACCGACTGACCACCGCACACGGGGGTTGCGGGGGAAGCACCCGGCGCCGGAAAGTCCTCGGAGGGCTTTCCGGCGCCGGGCGCGTGTCACCGGCCCGTCCGGTGGAAGGCGGGTCACCGGCACCGCCCACCGGTCGACAGGCGTCGTCCACAGCCCCCGCGCCCGCCCGCGCAGCGACGTACGCTGGACACCCCGGCCCGCCGCGCGTGTCGGGCCCGTCGTGTTGCACACCCCCGGAGGGAAAGCGCCCCGCATGAGCCTGCACGGTCTGCTCGACGCCGTAGTCAAGGACACCGCCCTCGCGGAAGCGATCGCGGCCGCCGCGGACGGCAACCGCACGCACGTCGACCTGGTCGGCCCGCCCGCGGCCCGCCCCCTCGCGATCGCCGCCCTGGCCCGCGACACCGGCCGCCCGGTCCTGGCGGTCACGGCGACCGGCCGCGAGGCGGAGGACCTGGCGGCGGCCCTGCGCTCCCTGCTCCCGCCCGAGGGAGTCGTGGAGTACCCCTCCTGGGAGACGCTGCCGCACGAGCGGCTCAGCCCCCGCAGCGACACCGTCGGCCGCCGCCTCGCCGTACTGCGCCGCCTGGCCCACCCCCGCCGGGACGACCCGGAGACCGGTCCGGTCTCCGTCGTCGTCGCGCCCGTGCGCTCCGTGCTCCAGCCGCAGGTCAAGGGCCTGGGCGAGCTGGAACCCGTGTCCCTGCGCACCGGACGGAACGCCGATCTGAACGAGGTCGTCGAAGCGCTCGCCGCCGCCGCGTACGCGCGCGTGGAGCTGGTCGAGAAGCGTGGCGAGTTCGCCGTGCGCGGCGGCATCCTCGACGTGTTCCCGCCCACCGAGGAACACCCCCTGCGGGTGGAGTTCTGGGGCGACGACGTCGAGGAGATCCGTTACTTCAAGGTCGCCGACCAGCGCTCCCTGGAGGTCGCCGAGCACGGCCTGTGGGCCCCGCCGTGCCGCGAGCTGCTGCTCACCGAGGACGTGCGGGAACGCGCGCGGGCCCTCGCCGAGGCCCACCCGGAGCTGGGCGAACTGCTCGGCAAGATCGCCGAGGGGATCGCGGTGGAGGGCATGGAGTCCCTGGCCCCCGTCCTCGTCGACGACATGGAGCTGCTGCTGGACGTGCTGCCCGAGGGCGCCATGGCCGTCGTCTGCGACCCCGAGCGGGTGCGCACGCGCGCCTCCGACCTGGTGGCCACCAGCCAGGAGTTCCTGCAGGCGTCCTGGGCGGCCACCGCCGGCGGCGGGGAGGCGCCCATCGACGTCGGCGCGGCCTCCCTGTGGTCCCTCGCGGACGTCCGCGACCGGGCCCGCGAGCTGGGCATGATGTGGTGGTCGGTGTCGCCGTTCGCCGCCGACGAGGAGCTCGACGCCGACACCCTCAAGCTCGGCATGCACGCCCCCGAGAGCTACCGCGGCGACACCGCGCGGGCCCTCGCCGACACCAAGGGCTGGCTCGCCGACGGCTGGCGCACGGTCTTCGTCACCGAGGGCCACGGCCCGGCCGCCCGCACGGTCGAGGTGCTCGGCGGCGAGGGCATCGCCGCCCGCCTCGCCGTCTCCGACGGCAGGACGGGCGACCTCGGCGAGATCGCCCCGTCCGTCGTGCACGTCGCCTGCGGCTGCATCGACCACGGCTTCGTCGACCCGGTGCTCAGGCTCGCCGTGCTCACCGAGACCGACCTGACCGGCCAGAAGGCCTCCGGCCGCGAGGGCGCCCGGATGCCGGCCCGGCGGCGCAAGACCATCGACCCGCTCACCCTGGAGGCGGGCGACCACATCGTCCACGAGCAGCACGGCGTGGGCCGCTACATCGAGATGGTGCAGCGCACCGTGCAGGGCGCCACCCGTGAGTACCTGGTGGTGGAGTACGCCCCCGCCAAGCGCGGCCAGCCCGGCGACCGCCTCTACATCCCCACCGACCAGCTGGAGCAGATCACCAAGTACGTCGGCGGCGAGGCGCCCACCCTGCACCGCCTGGGCGGCGCCGACTGGACCAAGACCAAGGCGCGCGCCAAGAAGGCCGTCAAGGAGATCGCCGCCGACCTGATCAAGCTCTACAGCGCCCGCATGGCCGCCCCCGGCCACGCCTTCGGCGGTGACACCCCCTGGCAGCGCGAGCTGGAGGACGCCTTCCCCTACGCGGAGACGCCCGACCAGCTCACCACCATCGCCGAGGTCAAGGAGGACATGGAGAAGTCGGTCCCCATGGACCGCCTGGTCTGCGGCGACGTCGGCTACGGCAAGACCGAGATCGCGGTCAGGGCCGCCTTCAAGGCCGTGCAGGACGGCAAGCAGGTCGCCGTCCTCGTCCCGACGACGCTGCTGGTGCAGCAGCACTTCGGGACGTTCAGCGAGCGGTACGCGCAGTTCCCCGTCGTCGTGAAGGCGCTGTCCCGCTTCCAGACCGACACCGAGGCCAAGGCGGTCCTGGAGGGGCTGCGCGAGGGCTCGGTGGACGTCGTCATCGGCACCCACCGCCTGTTCTCCTCGGAGACCAGGTTCAAGGACCTCGGCCTGGTCATCGTCGACGAGGAGCAGCGCTTCGGCGTGGAGCACAAGGAGCAGCTGAAGAAGCTGCGCGCCAACGTCGACGTGCTGACCATGTCCGCCACGCCGATCCCGCGCACCCTGGAGATGGCGGTCACCGGCATCCGCGAGATGTCGACGATCACCACCCCGCCGGAGGAGCGTCACCCGGTGCTCACCTTCGTCGGACCGTACGAGCAGAAGCAGATCGGCGCCGCGATCCGCCGCGAGCTGCTGCGCGAGGGCCAGGTCTTCTACATCCACAACCGGGTCGAGTCGATCGACCGGGCGGCGGCCCGGCTGCGGGAGATCGTGCCCGAGGCGCGGATCGCCACCGCCCACGGCCAGATGTCGGAGGCGGCCCTGGAGAAGGTCGTCGTCGACTTCTGGGAGAAGAAGTTCGACGTGCTGGTGTCGACGACGATCGTCGAGTCCGGCATCGACATCTCCAACGCCAACACCCTGATCGTCGAGCGCGGCGACAACTTCGGCCTCAGCCAGCTGCACCAGCTGCGCGGCCGGGTGGGCCGGGGCCGGGAGCGCGGGTACGCGTACTTCCTGTACCCGCCGGAGAAGCCGCTGACGGAGACCGCGCACGAGCGGCTCGCCACCATCGCCCAGCACACCGAGATGGGCGCGGGCATGTACGTGGCGATGAAGGACCTGGAGATCCGCGGCGCCGGGAACCTCCTCGGCGGCGAGCAGTCCGGGCACATCGCGGGCGTCGGCTTCGACCTGTACGTGCGGATGGTGGGCGAGGCGGTCGCGGACTACCGGCGCCAGCTGGAGGCAGGGGAGCCCGGGGCGGGAGGAGTGGAGGAGCCGCCGCTCGAGGTGAAGATCGAGCTGCCCGTCGACGCGCACGTCCCGCACGACTACGCGCCCGGCGAGCGGCTGCGCCTCCAGGCGTACCGGGCGATCGCCTCCGCGAACTCGGAGGAGGACGTCAAGGCCGTGCGCGAGGAACTCGTCGACCGCTACGGCAAGTTGCCGGAGCCGGTGGAGAACCTGCTGCTGGTGGCGGGCCTGCGGATGCTGGCCCGCGCGTGCGGGGTCGGCGAGGTCGTCCTCCAGGGCAACAACGTCCGCTTCGCGCCGGTGGAGTTGCGCGAGTCCCAGGAACTGCGCCTCAAGCGCCTCTACCCCGGCACGGTCATCAAGGCGGCCGCCCACCAGGTGCTGGTGCCGCGCCCGAAGACCGCGAAGGTGGGCGGCAAGCCGCTGGTCGGGCGGGACCTGCTGGGCTGGGTCGGGGAGTTCCTGACGTCGGTCCTGGGGTCCTGACCCGCGTACGCGCACGAGGGGCCGTCCACGGCGTGCGGTCGCCGTGGACGGCCCCGGCGGGTGCGTGCGGCCCTACGGCCGGCCGGGACGGCCGCGGTGCACGCCGAACCGGTGTTCGGCGTGCTGCTGCCCGGTGTCGATCCGCTGCCTGTGCTTGCCGCCGGTCCTCTCGTTCATCTTCTTCGCCACGGCGTCCGAGGCCTTGCCGGCCTTGTCGCGCGCCGTCCTGCTGCTCTTGAACTTGTCGAGGATGCCCATGCGGGAACTCCTTCCCGAGGTGACTCGGAACCGACGATACGCGCGCTTCGCGGTATGTGCCCGTGTGGTTCCGGACCGGTGCCGGTCTCTCACTCGTTGTGGTGGGATACGGGTCGACCCGCCCCCACCGGGGCAGGAGACAGGTGGACGAGGGAGGAGCGCGGTGACACGGAACAAGGGGTGGAACGCGCGGGCCCGCGGCGCGGGACCGGCGGTGATCGCCACGATGGCCCTGCTCGCCGGGTGCGAGGCGGTCCAGGACACGGGGTCCCCGACCGACACCGGAGGCGGCGACGCCGCCTCCGGCGGACGCGCCGTCAGCCCGCTGGACAACCCCGACGGCACCGGACCGGGACTCGCGCCCGTGACCGGCGAGTCGGACCGGGCCGAGTCCGTCGACCTCATCGCGGAGGTGGCGACCAAGGGCCGCGGGCCGAGGACGGGCTACGACCGCGACGAGTTCGGCTACGCCTGGATGGACACGGCCGACGGGGTCCCGCTGGCGCGCAACGGCTGCGACACCCGCAACGACGTCCTGCGGCGCGACGGCCAGGAGGTGCGGTTCCGGTCCGGTTCCGACTGCGTGGTGGTCGCCATGACACTGGACGACCCGTACACCGGGACGACCATCGAGTGGCGCAAGCAGGAGGCCGCCGAGGTGCAGATCGACCACGTGGTGCCGCTCTCCTACAGCTGGCAGATGGGTGCCTCCCGCTGGCCCGAGGCCAAGCGGGAGCGGCTGGCGAACGACACGCTCAACCTGATCCCGGTCCAGGGGCGGGCCAACTCGGCCAAGGGGGACTCCGGGCCCGCGACCTGGCTGCCGCCGGACAAGCGGATCCGGTGCGCGTACGCGGTCCGCTTCGCCCAGGTCGCCGTCAAGTACGAGATGCCGGTGACGGCGGCCGACAAGCGGATGATGCTGGAGCAGTGCGGCGGCTGAGCGGGGCGGACGGCGGTAAATCGTTTCTCCGGAGTTGGGGCCCCTGCTTACGGTGACCGCCATGGACTTCACGGTATCGAGGCTCGCGGACCGTCCCGACAGGGAACGGGCGGTGCGCGAGATGGCGGACACCTGGCCCCCGTTCGTGATCGAGGACATGGTGGGCAACGCGTACTTCCCGCGCATCGCCGTGGACCTGCCCGAGTACGTGCTGTTCGCCGAGGACGGACGGGGCGAGGTGGTCGCCACCGCGCACAGCGTGCCGTTCGCGCTCGGCGCCGGGGGCCGTGGCGAACTGCCCGCCCGCGGCTGGGACCAGATCCTGGTGTGGGCCTTCTCCGATCTGCACCGCGGCGTCCGCCCGGACACCGTCAGCGCCATCTCGGTCAGCGTCGCCCCGCGGGCGCAGGGCCGCGGACTGTCCGCGCTGATGCTGTCCGCCATGCGCGACAACGCCCGGGACCGCGGCTTCCGTGAGGTCGTCGCCCCCGTCCGGCCGAGCGCCAAGCACCTCGAGCCGCGCACCCCCGTCGAGGAGTACGTCCGCCGCGTGCGCCCCGACGGCCTGCCGCAGGACCCGTGGCTGCGCGTCCACGCCCGGGCCGGTGCCGTGATCGAGTCGGTGGCACCGGTGTCCATGACCGTCTCCGCCCCGCTGGCGGACTGGCGCCGCTGGACCGGGCTGCCCTTCGACACCGACGGCGAGGTCGAGGTGCCCGGCGCGCTGGTGCCGGTGCGGTGCGAGACGGAGCACGGGTACGCCGTGTACGTCGAGCCCAACGTGTGGATGCGGCACCCGCTGTGAGCCGCCGGACGGGCCGGTCCGGGGAGCCGGGGTCCGGGACCTTCCCGGCGGGTTCCTCCGCCGTGCCCGGCCCGGCCGGGTCGCGTGACGGAGCGGTGTCCGCCCCGTCCCCGCCGCCGCAGCCGGTGAGGCCGGCGAGCGCGGTGGGGCACCCGGAGTCCTAGAAGTTGCCGTTGCCGATGATCTCGCCGTCGGCGCCGTACACGGTGACGAGACCGTTGTCGCTCTGCTTCCAGTCGGCGAACGCGGAGGAGATGAGCTTGGCGGGGCCCATGCCCTCGCCCATGATCCCGCCGGTGAAGTCGGTGTGGACGTCGGCGGCGTCGAGGATGTCGTTCTGCTCGTCCGCGCCCTGGACCTTGGTGACGTGCGAGACGGCGTCCTTCTCCTGCGGCGTCCCGTTCTTCCGCACGAACGCCTTGAACCGCTCGGCCTGGGACGCCTTCTCGGCTGCCCCGTCCCCGGCGGCCTTCGCGTCCGGCCCGCTGTCCGACGTCGCACCGCCGGACTTCCGCTCCGCGGAGGCCGAGGTGCCCTTGCCCCCGGAGCCGCCGTCCGGGTCTGCGGAGTTCGCCGAGACGGCGCCGAGGACGACGATCCCCACGACGGCGCCCAGCGCGATCTTGCTCTTCATGCCCATGACTGTGTCTCCTCCCGGCGCAGCCACCGCCCTCCGTGACGGTCGCTCGTTCATGGGAAACAACAAGAACACACTCTGTGAACTCCGTCAACGCAGTTCACATCAATCCCGTGATGCACACCCGTGAATACAGGGGACTTGCATCCCTCGGTATGCTCATCGCCCCGTGGGACAGCAAAGGGAAGGCGGGGCGGGGTGCCGGACACGCAGGACGACGCGACGGAAGTGACCGTCGCCGGGATCGCACGACTGGCCGGGGTCGGCCGCGCCGCCGTCAGCAACTGGCGCCGACGGCACACCGACTTCCCCGGGCCCGTCGGCGGCACCGGGACCAGCCCCTCGTTCGCGCTGGCCGAAGTGGAGGAGTGGCTGCGCCGGCACCGCAAGCCCACCGAGGTCCCGCCGAGGGAACGCGTCCGGCAACAGCTCGTCGGCCACCCCGCCGGGCCGCTCACCGCGCTCACCCACGCCGGCTGCGTCCTGCTGCTGGTCCACGACCGCTCCCCGGTCTGGCTCGAGGTGAGCTCCGGCTCCGACGAACGACTCGCCGCGCTGCTGCCCGGGGCGCTGGAGCAGGTGTTCACCGCACGGTTCGGCGACGCGTACGGCCCACGTGTGAACACCGCCGGCGCTGTTCACACTTCCGCCGCCTCCGCCACGCGCCGGCCCCTCGAACCGCCCACCGCCCCCCGGCTGCTCCCCTCCGTCCCCCTGCTCCGCGCCGTCGCCGGGCTCGCCGCCGAGCTCGGCGCCCGGCGCACCTTCGAGTTCCTGCTCGACCGGCACCTCGGCGCCCATCCGCGCCCGTGCCCGCCCACCCCCGCCGGCCTCGCCGGCCTGATGGCCGACCTGGCCGGCACCGCCCGCACCGTCCTCGACCCGGCCTGCGGCACCGGCGCCCTGCTGCGCTCCGTCGCCTCCCGTCCGGACCGGCGGCTCTACGCCCAGGACAGCGCCGGCGAACTCGCCGCCCTCACCGTGCTCCGCCTCGCCCTGCACACCCGCGCCCCCGTGCACGCCGCCGTCGGCGACACCCTGCGCGCCGACGCCCACCCGGAGCTGCGGGCCGACGTCGTCCTGTGCCACCCGCCGTTCAACGAGCGCGACTGGGGGCACGACGAACTCGCCTACGACCCGCGCTGGGAGTACGGCTTCCCGGCCCGCTCCGAGTCCGAGCTGGCCTGGGTGCAGCACGCCCTCGCCCGGCTGCGGGACGGCGGCACCGCCGTGCTGCTGATGCCGTCCGCCGCCGCGTCCCGCCGCTCCGGACGCCGGATCAGGGCCGACCTGCTGCGCCGGGGCGCGCTGCGCGCCGTCGTCGCGCTGCCGCCCGGCGCGGCGCCCCCGTACGGCGTCCCGCTGCACCTGTGGGTGCTGCGCCGGCCCGAACAGGCGCCGCCCCAGCCGGAGGTGCTGTTCGCCGACGCCGGGCGGTTCGCCGGCGAAGGGCGCGGCGACCCCGACTGGCCGGGGCTGCGGGAGGCGGTCCTCGACGCCTGGCGCGCCTTCGAGCGGGCCGGCCGGCTCGGCGAACGGCCCGGGCCGGCCCGCTCCGTGCCGGTCATCGAGCTCCTCGACGACGACGTCGACCTCACCCCGGCCCGCCACCTCCCGCCCCCGGCCGCCGCGGACGGCGCCGACCGGCTCACCGGCGTGCGCGAACGGCTCGGCGAGACCCTGCGCCTGGCCGCCGGCCTCACCCCGCCGCCCGTCGACCCCGCGCCGCCCGCCGCCGGGCGGCCGCCCCTCACCACCGTCGGCGAACTCGCGCGCGGTGGCGTCCTGGTGCTGCGGACGGGCGGAAACGGCGGCCGCGGGCGCCTGCCCGTCCTCACCGACCACGACGTCCTCTCCGGGACCGGCCCCTCCGGCACGCTCCCGGAGGGCGACGGGGAGGCGGTGCTCACCGAACCCGGCGACGTCGTGGTGCCCGTGCTCGGCGGGAGCGCCGTGGCACGGGTGATCGACGACGCCACCGCCGGGGCCGTCCTGGGCCGCGACCTCGTCCTGCTGCGCCCCGATCCGGAGGTGCTCGACGCGTGGTTCCTCGCCGGGTTCCTGCGCGGCACCGCCCACCACCGCCAGGCCGGCGGCCACGCGTCCACCGCCGCCCGGCTCGACGTGCGCCGGCTGCGCCTGCCCCGGCTCGCCCCGGCCGAACAGCGGCGCTACGGGGCGCGCTTCCGGGCCCTGGACGAATTCGAGCGGGCGCTCGGACAGGCGGCCCGGCTCGGCGAGCGGCTCGTCCGCGGGATGTACGACGGCCTGGCCGACGGGACGATCGCCCCCGGCTGAGCCCGCGCAACGCCCGCGGCGCACCTCCGAAACGCCCCGGTACGGCAACGGTTCGGTACATCCCGGGACCGGTTGTCGCCGTCGGCCTATACGCTCGGACTCCGAGTTCCCACCGGCTACACCACCTGTCCAGGAGCAGTCATGTACGGCCACGGCGCGGCGCCGCCCACCCCCAGCGCGGCATCGGTCATCACGCAGCGCGTGCTGTACGCCGCCGCCGGCGTCCTGTGCTGCGGACTGCTGGCGTGCGTGCCGCTGTTCCGGGTGGCGTTCCTGCGGGGGCGGCTGCTCGACTGGGCGGCGGCCTGGGTGAGCATCCCGCTGTCGATAGCCTGCCTCGCGGTGGTCGGCGCGCTGCCGGAGACGGACCGCCGGACCGACGTGGCCCTGGCCACCGTCCTGATCCTCGGCGCGCTCTCGGCCGCGTACTACCTGATCGTGGACATCCGCTTCCACCGGCGACCGCGCCCCTACGCGGGCCGGATGCCGCCGTCGCCCCACGCCACGACGGTGCACGGCCCGGGCGGCCACACCCCCTACGGCTACCCGCAGCAGGGCTCGCCGTACGCGCCCACGCCGGTGCCGCAGCCCCCGGTGCCCCACATCCCCGCCCCCCACACCCCGGTGCCCCACACCCCCGTACCGCCGCAGTCGGCGCAGCCCCCCGCGCCGGCCCGGATCGACCAGGTGCGCGCCGAGCTCGACGAACTCAGCGACTACCTGCGCCGGCAGGACGGGCAGCAGGGCGACCACGGGGGCGGAAGGTGAGCGTGACGACGGGACGTGTCGTCGCCGGCCGCTACGAACTGTCCACGCTCATCGGACAGGGCGGCATGGGCCAGGTCTGGACGGCCTACGACAAACGGCTGGACCGGCGCGTGGCGGTGAAGCTGCTGCGCCCGGACAAGGTGGCCGGCCAGGAGGCCGACGAACTGCGCCGCCGCTTCGTGCGCGAGTGCCGGGTGACCGCACAGGTCGACCACCCCGGCCTGGTCACCGTGCACGACGCGGGCAGCGAGGGCGAGGAGCTGTTCCTCGTCATGCAGTACGTCGACGGCGCCGACCTCGGCGACCACCTCGCCGAACACGACCCGTACCCGTGGCAGTGGACGGTGGCGGTGGCCGCGCAGCTGTGCGCCGTGCTGAGCGCGGTGCACGCCGTGCCGATCGTCCACCGCGACCTCAAGCCGCGCAACGTGATGGTGAAGCAGGACGGCACGGTCACCGTGCTCGACCTCGGCGTCGCCTCCGTCATGGACGCCGACACCACCCGTCTGACCCACACCGGCACGCCCATCGGGTCGCCCGCCTACATGGCCCCCGAGCAGGCGATGGGCGGCGCGGTCGGCCCGTACACGGACCTGTACGCGCTCGGGGTGCTGATGCACGAGCTGCTCAGCGGCGACGTGCCGTTCGCCGGCTCCACGGCGCTCGGGGTGCTGCACCGGCACCTGTACGAGCCGCCGGTGCCGGTGCGCCGGATCCGCCCGGAGGTCCCCGAGGCCCTGGAGACCCTGGTGCTGCGGCTGCTCGCCAAGGACCCGCAGCACCGCCCGGACTCCGCGCAGGAGGTCTACGAGGAGCTGGCGGGGCTGCTCCCCGCGCGGGGAACGCCCACCGGCGCGCCCCTGGACCCCACCCGCCCCTTCCTGCGCCCGCACGCCCCCTGGCCGGACCGCGCCCGCATCCCCTCGCCCCGGCCGGCCCCCGCCGCGCCGCCCGCGCCCGCCGCGGAGAAGGCCGATGTCGCCGCCGCCGTGGACGAGGTGAAGCGGCTGCTCGGCGAGGGCCGCATCACCCAGGCCGTCGACATCCTCGGCGCGATCCTGCCCGTCGCCGCCGAGCAGCACGGCGAGCACTCGCCGGTCGTGCGCACCCTGCGCAAGCACTACGCGGCCACGCTCCTGGACGACGGCCAGTACCGGCGCGCCCTGCCCGAACTGCGCCGCCTCGCCGACGAACGCGCCGCCGAGGCCGGCCAGGCCGACCCGCAGTCCCTGCGCCACCGCTACGAGGCCGCCCAGTGCCTGGAGCAGCTCGGCGAACCGGCGGCGGCGCTCGCCGAGTACCGGGCGCTGCTGGCGTACTACGAGAACCAGTACGTGGCCGCCGGCGACCCGCAGCTCGCCCATGACGTCCGCCGCCGCATCGGCCACCTGCTGCTCGCCCTGGGCGACCGGGCCGCCGCGCACGACACGCTGGTGCGGCTGCTGCACGACGTGGAGCGCGTGCAGGGACCGGGGCACCCGCTGGCCGCCGACATCCGGCGGACGCTGCAGTGGCTGGGGCAGGTGCACGGATAGCCGTACGGCCGGACGGCGGACCGCGAGGGGCCGTACGGCCGGACGGGGCGGACGCCGGTGCCGGAAGTCCTCGTGAATCGTTGGTCGAATGGGTTGGCCAGAGCTTGGCCGATGCCTACCATCGATCACCGCAAGACTTTGTGCACCGCCGCACAAGCTCTCCTCAGGAGGTCTCCTTGCACCGCCGCCGTCGCACCGCGCTCCTCCTCACCGCCGCGATCGCCGCGGCGGCCCCCCTGCTCACCGCCTGCGGGAACGACGCGCACCCCGGCGCGGCGGCCGTCGTCGGCGGCGAGCGGATCACCGTGTCGCAGCTGGAGAACCGGGTCGACGAGGTCCGCGCGGCCCAGCGGGCGGCCGTACCGGACGACGCCCAGTACCAGCAGGCCATCGCCCGCACCGGCAGCCTCACCCGCGACACCCTGCACAGCATGGTCCTGGACCGGGTGCTGGAGCGTGCCGCGCGGGACGCCGGCGTGACGGTCACGGACCGCGAGGTCCAGAAGATGCGGTCCGGGCTGGAGCAGCAGGCCGGCGGCGCCGAGGCGTTGGAGGCGGCCTGGCTGCAGCAGTACGGCATCCCGCCGCAGCGCCTCGACGACAACCTCCGCCTCCAGGCCCAGGCCCAGAAGCTCGCCCAGCGGCTCGGCACCGACACCAGCAGGCCCGAGTTCTGGCAGGCGCTGTCCGAGGCGGGCGAGGAACTCGACGTCGACCTCAACCCGCGCTACGGCGCGTGGGACGTGAAGAAGAGCAGCCGGGTCGACGCCGGGACGCCGTGGGTGCGGGACGTCACGGCGGCCGGGGTGCCGCAGACGCTCTGACCGGTCGCCCGCGGACGACCCGGCCTGTGGACGACCCGGCCTGTGGACGACCCGGCCTGTGGACGACCCGGGAGCTGTCGGCGGGGTGGGCTAGTTTCGAAGCGTGAACGCAATCAGTCCCGCACCGAGCCCCGAGGCCGCCCCCGGCCGTGTCGTCCTGCTCACCACCAGCCACCGTGTCGCGCCCGGCCTGCTGTCCTGGCCGGCCTGGCAGGCCCTGCACGCGGCCGACCGGGTGCTGTGCGCGGACGGCGCCCACCCGCAGCTGCCGTACCTGCGGGAGGCCGGGATACCGGTCGAGGAGGCGTCACCGACCGCCGAGGAGATCGTCGGAGCCTGTGCCGGCGGGCGGACGGTGGTGGTCGTGGCGACGGGCGAGGGCGAGCCCGCGCTGACCGACGGTCTGGCCCGGCTGGCCGGGACCGGCCGGGTGCGGATGCCCGAGCTGGAGCTGCTGCCCGCCTCCTACGACCTGCCGGGCGCCCGGCTGCTCGACCTCGTGCAGGTGATGGACCGCATCCGCGCGGAGTGCCCGTGGTCGTCCCGGCAGACCCACGAGGGCCTGGCGAAGTACGGCATCGAGGAGGCGTACGAGCTCGTCGAGGCCATCGAGGAGGGCGACCGGGACGAGCTGCGCGAGGAGCTGGGGGACGTGCTGCTCCAGGTCGTCTTCCACGCCCGGATCGCCGAGGAGCACCCTCGGGAGCCGTTCTCCGTCGACGACGTGGCGGGGGGCATCGTGGCCAAGCTGATCCACCGGCACCCGCACGTCTTCGGCGAGGAGACGGCGGACACGCCGGAGGACGTCAGGGCGCACTGGCTGCGGACCAAGGCCGAGGAGAAGCGGCGCAGCTCGGTGACGGAGGGGGTGCCGCTCGGACAGCCCGGGCTGGCACTGGCGGCGAAGCTGGGGTCGCGGGCGCGGACCGCGGGGCTGGACGTGCCGCTGCCGGTGGGGGAGGGGGTCGGTTACGAGCTGCTGGCGCTCGCGGTGCGGGCGGAGGCGGCGGGGGTCGATCCGGAAGCGGCGCTGCGGGCCGCCGCGCGGGTGTACCGCGACGCGATACGGGACGCGGAGGGCGGCGGCCGGCGCGAGGGCTGAGCGAGGGTCGCGGGGCGGCGGGACCCCCGCCGCCCCCCTTCCCGTCCCGACACCGGGGGCGCCCCCGGGGCCCCCGTTCGGGCGGTTCCCCGCGCCCCTGAGGGGCGCGGGCGGCCCGTTAGGGTCGCCGCATGGATGACCAGCCTGCCGCCCCCGCCCCGCGGGGCCCTGTTCCCGAGCTGTTCAGCTGGGAGTTCGCCGCCGATCCCTACCCCGCCTACGCCTGGCTGCGCGAGCACGAGCCCGTGCGCAGGACCCGGCTGCCCAGCGGGGTGGAGGCGTGGCTGGTCACGCGGTACGCCGACGCCAAGCAGACCCTCGCCGACAACCGGCTGTCCAAGAACCCGGCGCACCACGACGAGCCCGCGCACGCCAAGGGCAGGACCGGTATCCCCGGGGAGCGCCAGGCGGAGCTGATGACACACCTGCTGAACATCGACCCGCCGGACCACACCCGGCTGCGCCGGCTGGTCAGCAAGGCGTTCACCCCGCGCCGGGTCGCCGAGTTCGCGCCCCGCGTGCAGGAGCTCACCGACGGACTCATCGACCGGTTCGCGGCCGACGGCTCCGCCGACCTCATCCACGACTTCGCCTTCCCGCTCCCCATCTACGCCATCTGCGACCTGCTCGGCGTCCCCCGCGAGGACCAGGACGACTTCCGGGACTGGGCGGGCATGATGATCCGCCACGGAGGAGGGCCGCGCGGCGGGGTCGCCCGGTCGGTGAAGAAGATGCGCGGCTACCTCACCGAGCTGATCCACCGCAAGCGCGAGGCGCTCCCCACCGGGCCCGTCCCCGGCGAGGACCTCGTCTCCGGCCTCATCCGCGCCTCCGACCACGGTGAGCACCTCACCGGGAACGAGGTCGCCGCCATGGCGTTCATCCTGCTGTTCGCCGGTTTCGAGACCACCGTCAACCTCATCGGCAACGGCACCTACGCCCTGCTCACCCACCCCGGTCAGCGGGACCGTCTGCAGAAGGCCCTCGCCGCCGGGGAACACGGACTGCTGGAGACCGGCGTCGAGGAGCTCCTGCGCTACGACGGTCCCGTGGAGCTCGCCACCTGGCGGTTCGCCACCGAGCCGGTCACCATCGGCGGGCAGCGCATCGCGGCCGGCGACCCCGTCCTCGTCGTCCTCGCCGCCGCGGACCGGGACCCGGAGCGGTTCGCCGACCCGGACGTGCTCGACCTCGGCCGGCGCGACAACCAGCACCTGGGGTACGGCCACGGCATCCACTACTGCCTGGGGGCCCCGCTGGCCCGCCTGGAGGGCCGGACCGCGCTCGCCACCCTGCTGACGCGTCTGCCGGACGTGCGGCTCGCGGTGGAACCCGCCGAGCTGCGCTGGCGGGGCGGGCTCATCATGCGCGGACTGCGCACCCTCCCGGTGGAGTTCACCCCGTCGCGGAACGGTCCGCGGGAGTGACGGAGCGGGCCGCCGTCCGCAGTGCCCCCGGGGGGACCAGCGCAAACATGACACGCGTTCAACTCTGTGATCTTCACGTGATCTGCGCGGCATGAACTTGTGACAAGTGATCGTCTGCCTATACGTTCACCCATCAAGTGCAGCGGATGGGTTTCCATTTGCCGCGCCGGTCATTGCTGTCTTGCGAAAGGTTTCCGCATGCTCTCCGGGAACGGTCGACACCGTCGCCCCCGCCAGGCTCCGGCTCTCCTCGTCGCGGCCGGAGTGACCGGCTCCGCCATCGCGATCCCGCTCCTCGGGGCCGGCAGCGCCAGTGCGGCCGACGGTGCGACCTGGGACCGGGTCGCCGAATGCGAGAGCGGCGGCTCGTGGAGCCAGAACACCGGCAACGGCTATTACGGCGGCCTGCAGTTGACCCAGGACGACTGGGAGAGGCACGGCGGCCTGGACTACGCGCCCAGCGCCGACCAGGCCAGCCGCGGCCAGCAGATAGCCGTGGCCGAGAGAATCCTCGCCGACCAGGGGGTCGGCGCGTGGCGCACCTGCGGGCTGACGGCGGGTCTCGACCAGGACGCGGCGTCGGCCGACATCGACACGGGTGTGGCGGAGGACTCGGCGTCGGGTGCGTCCGGTTCCTCTGGTTCCTCTGGTTCCTCCGATTCATCGGACTCGTCGGAGTCGTCCGGATCGTCGGACTCCGGCGATTCGTCCGCTTCCTCCGCCTCGTCGTCCGGCGCCGAGCGGACGGAGGGCGGTGAGGGTCCGGCCGGTGAATCGGCCACATCCGACACGTCGGACGACTCGGACGCGGATTCGGACACCGGATCCGGCGCCGGATCCGGCACCTCCCCCTCCGCCTCGGCCACCCCCAAGAGCGACGAGTCGGACAAGTCCGGGCAGACCACCGGCTCTTCCGAGCTCACCGACGCCGAAGGGACCGGCACCGGTCGCCACCGCGGCGTCAGCGCCGAGGAGGGCGAGGTGGCGGACCGCAGGTCGGACTCGTCCGGCCGGCACGCCTCGCGCGGCACCGACGCCCCCCGCGACGCCGCCGACGGCTCGTACACCGTGCGCACCGGGGACAGCCTCTCGTCCATCGCCGACTCCCTCGCCGTGGAGGGCGGTTGGCGGTCGCTCTACGTCGAGAACGAGCAGGTCGTCGGTGCCGACCCGGACCTCATCCTGCCCGGTCAGGAGCTCGAGGTCGGGGTCGAGCCGGGCGAGGAGTGACGCCCGAAGACGTCTGCGCGCGGCGGCAGTTGACGTCATGATTCGCGGTGAATGTCCCTTTTAAAGGGTGTGAGAGATAGGTCTCAGAAGCCTTGATCGTCTTTGAAATTCCGTGGATCGCGTGCTTACGGTCGTGACTGCTCGCCACCGCGGGCACCGGCTTCCGCCACGCCTAATCCTGCCGGCGGAAGCACGGGAACAGTCGTCGCGTCATGCGCCGTAGGCAGGAGCGGGGGACCCAAGGTAGGCGCTCGGTCCGGTGGTTGACACCGGGTCGGGCTTGGGGTGAAGCCGCGTCCCGTGAGGGGCGCGGCCGGGCAACTCAACCGGCCCGAACCCGACAGCTCACCTCGCAGGCGTCGGTGAGGGGATCCATCCATGCTGTTTTCCGGCAAGGGCAAGCACCGTCGTCCGTCCAAGGCCACCCGAGCGATCGCCGTGGCCGGCGTCGCCTCCGCCGCCGTCGCCGCCCCGCTGATGGCGGCCGGCAGCGCCTCCGCCGCCACCGCCTCCGAGTGGGACACCGTCGCCCAGTGCGAGTCCGGCGGCAACTGGTCCATCAACACCGGCAACGGCTACTACGGCGGTCTGCAGTTCTCCGCCTCCACCTGGGCCGCGTACGGCGGCACGCAGTACGCCTCCACCGCCGACCGGGCCAGCAAGGCGCAGCAGATCGAGATCGCCGAGAAGGTCCTCGCGGGCCAGGGCAAGGGCGCCTGGCCGGTCTGCGGCACGGGCCTGTCCAACGCCGCCTACGGCGGCTCCTCCTCGAACGGCTCCGGCTCCTCGCAGGGCGCCGGTTCCGCCGAGACCCGCGAGACCGGGCAGAAGGCCTCCCGCTCCGCCGAGCGCCCGGCCGCCGAGCGGCAGACCGAGCAGAAGGCCGCCGAGCCGGCCGAGAAGGAGACCGTCACCACCCCGACCGGCAAGAAGGTCGAGAAGGGCGACGGCGAGTACAAGGTCGTCAAGGGCGACACGCTCAGCTCCATCGCCGCCGAGCGGGACGTCGAGGGCGGCTGGGCCGAGCTGTTCGAGCTGAACGACGACATCGTCGACGACGCCGACCTCATCTACCCGGGCCAGCAGCTGCACCTCAAGTAAGCGGCGGCCCCCCTGCTCCCCGCCCCGGTGCGTCCTCCCCCGTACGCACCGGGGCGGGGTTTTCACGTCCGGGTTTCCGGAAACTATTTTGTTCCGTTCGGAAACAATTTACTCTCGGTTCTGTCCACGGGGCGGGCGACCGGCTGGCCGATCGCCCGGAGCCGGTTAGGCTCGGTCTCGCAGGACCCACCGTGGCCCTGCTCACCCGCGTCACATCCATGAAGGAGATGCTCGTGCCGTCCATCGACGTCGTCGTAGCCCGGGAAATCCTGGACTCCCGAGGCAACCCCACGGTCGAGGTCGAGGTCGGCCTCGACGACGGCAGCACCGGTCGTGCCGCCGTCCCGTCCGGTGCCTCCACCGGCGCCTTCGAGGCCGTCGAACTCCGTGACGGCGATGCAGGCCGTTACCTGGGCAAGGGTGTCGAGAAGGCCGTGCTGGCCGTCATCGAGCAGATCGGCCCGGAGCTCGTCGGTTACGACGCCACCGAGCAGCGCCTGATCGACCAGGCGATGTTCGACCTGGACGCCACCGACAACAAGGGCTCGCTCGGCGCCAACGCCATCCTCGGCGTCTCGCTCGCCGTCGCCCACGCCGCCTCCGAGGCCAGCGACCTCCCGCTCTTCCGCTACCTGGGCGGCCCCAACGCGCACCTGCTGCCGGTGCCGATGATGAACATCCTGAACGGCGGCTCGCACGCCGACTCCAACGTGGACATCCAGGAGTTCATGATCGCTCCGATCGGCGCGGAGTCCTTCTCCGAGGCCCTGCGCTGGGGCGCCGAGGTCTACCACACCCTGAAGAAGGTCCTGAAGGGCAAGGGCCTGGCCACCGGCCTCGGCGACGAGGGCGGTTTCGCACCGAACCTCGGCTCCAACCGCGAGGCCCTCGACCTCATCCTCGAGGCGATCAAGGAGGCCGGCTACACCCCCGGCGAGCAGATCGCCCTGGCGCTCGACGTCGCCGCGTCCGAGTTCTACAAGGACGGCTCCTACACCTTCGAGGGCAAGGAGCGCTCCGCCGCCGAGATGACCGAGTACTACGCCGAGCTCGTCGACGCGTACCCGCTCGTCTCCATCGAGGACCCGCTGTTCGAGGACGACTGGGAGGGCTGGAAGACCATCACCGCCAAGCTCGGTGACAAGGTCCAGCTCGTCGGCGACGACCTGTTCGTCACCAACCCCGAGCGCCTGGCCCGCGGCATCGAGGAGGGCGCCGCCAACGCCCTGCTGGTCAAGGTCAACCAGATCGGCTCGCTGACCGAGACCCTGGACGCCGTCGAGCTGGCCCAGCGCAACGGCTTCAAGTGCATGATGTCCCACCGCTCCGGCGAGACCGAGGACGTCACCATCGCCGACCTGGCCGTCGCCACCAACTGCGGCCAGATCAAGACCGGTGCCCCGGCCCGCTCCGAGCGCGTCGCCAAGTACAACCAGCTGCTGCGCATCGAGGAGATCCTCGACGACGCCGCGGTGTACGCCGGCCGCAGCGCCTTCCCGCGGTTTCGCTCCGCGAACCAGTAGGCACGGCGCTCCGCGAACCAGTAGGCACGGCGCTCCGCGAACCAGTAGGCGCAGCGCCCCTGCGAACCAGTAGGCGCAGCAAGGGCTGAGCGGCGCCGCTCCCGCGGGCGGCGTCGTACGTACGTCCCCGCACCCGGTCCCGTACCGTGTGCGGGGACGTACGCACGTATGAGGCCGAACGAGAGGCGGGAACATGGCGGTGAAGGACCGGGACCGCTTCTCCACCGCGACCAGGATCCGGCTGATCGGCGAGCAGACCGCGGCCCGGGTCTACCGCTCGCAGACCAAGCGCCAGGCCCGCCGTTCCCGGCTGACCGGGCGCGCGGCGCTGCTCGCCCTGGTGGTCTGCTCCCTGATCGTGGCCCTCGCCTATCCCATGCGGCAGTACGTCTCCCAGCGCGCGGACATCGCCGACCTCCAGCAGGAACAGGACGAGGCCCGCCAACGGGTCGAACGGCTGCGCGACCTGAAGGCCCGCTGGCAGGACGACGCGTACGCCGAGCAGGAGATCCGCCGGCGGCTGCACTACGTCCTGCCCGGCGAGACCGGCTACATCGTCATCGACCCGGGCGCGGCGAAGCAGTCCCGTACGGATCTCGACGCCGCCGACCGCCCCTGGTACGCGAACGTCTGGGACGGCGTCGACCAGGCCGACGCCGCCCACTGACCCCTTATCGAGAGCCGCAGAGAGACACGTATGGAAACGCCCCCGCCCACGACCCCGCGCACCGAACCCACCGACGCGGACGTCGAGGCCTTCAAGCAGCAGCTCGGGCGGCCCCCGCGCGGGCTGCGCGCCATCGCGCACCGCTGCCCCTGCGGGCAGCCGGACGTCGTGGAGACCGCGCCGAGGCTGCCCGACGGCACCCCCTTCCCGACGCTGTACTACCTCACCTGCCCGAAGGCGAACTCCGCGATCGGCACGCTGGAGGCGAACGGCGTGATGAAGGAGATGACGGAGCGGCTGGCCACCGACCCCGAGCTGGCGGCCGCGTACCGCGCGGCGCACGAGGACTACGTCCGGCGCCGTGACGAGATCGAGGAGCTCAAGGGCTTCCCCAGTGCGGGCGGCATGCCGGACCGGGTGAAGTGCCTGCACGTGCTGGTCGCCCACTCGCTGGCCGCGGGTCCGGGGGTCAACCCGCTGGGGGACGAGGCGTTGGCGATGCTGCCCGAGTGGTGGCGCAAGGGCGCCTGCGTGACGCTTCCCGAGGCCGGCACGGTGAAGGAGGACGGCAGGTGACCCGGGTCGCCGCCATCGACTGCGGTACGAACTCCATCCGGCTGCTGGTGGCCGACGCGGACCCCGTGACGGGCGAACTGACCGACCTGGACCGGCGGATGACGATCGTGCGGCTCGGCCAGGGGGTCGACCGCACGGGCCGGCTGGCGCCCGAGGCGCTGGAGCGGACGTTCGCCGCCTGCCGGGAGTACGCGGAGATCATCAAGGAGCACGGCGCGGAGCGCCTCCGCTTCGTCGCCACCTCCGCCTCCCGGGACGCCGAGAACCGCGACGAGTTCGTGCGCGGGGTGCTGGGCATCCTGGGCGTGGAGCCCGAGGTCATCACCGGCGACCAGGAGGCCGAGTTCTCCTTCACCGGCGCCACCAGGGAGCTGACCGGCCGGACCGACCTGCGCCGCCCGTTCCTGGTCGTGGACATCGGCGGCGGCTCGACCGAGTTCGTCGTCGGCGACGACCGCGTCCGTGCCGCCCGCTCGGTGGACGTCGGCTGCGTGCGGATGACCGAGCGGCACCTGGTGCGGGACGGGGCCGTGACGGACCCGCCGGCCGAGGAGCTGATCGCGGCCATGCGCGCCGACATCGAGGCCGCCCTCGACCACGCCGAGGAGACGGTCCCGTTGCGCGAGGCGCACACCCTGGTCGGCCTGGCCGGCTCGGTGACGACCGTGTCGGCGATCGCCCAGGACCTGCCCGAGTACGACTCCGTGGCCATCCACCACTCCCGGGTCTCCCGCGACCGCGTCCGGGAGATCACCGGGTGGCTGCTGCGCTCCACCCACGCCGAGCGCGCCGCGGTGCCCTCCCTGCATCCCGGCCGGGTCGACGTGATCGGCGCCGGGGCCCTGGTCCTCCTGGCGGTCATGGAGCGGATCGGCGCGGAGGAGGTCGTGGTGTCGGAGCACGACATCCTCGACGGCATCGCCTGGTCCGTGGCCTAGCTCTCCTTCGCTACCGGTCAGTAGCACTCCGCTGAGCAGCCGGGATAGCGTTTGAGCGGCGCCCGGGGGGCCTTCCGGGCCCCCCGGGAACGCCCTGCCGGGAAAGTTCGTGAAGTTCTTCACAAGGAATTGGCCCCGGGAGGACGAAGAAAGGGGTCCGGTTGACCCGTTCGGGCCCTCAACGCCCCTTTGAACACGTTCAGAAGGGAGCGGCGGGCGGTCTGGTGGAGAGTGGTGCGCGGAGCGGCCGGGACCCCTCACAGCACCCTCCGGCCGACAGAGAGGCAGCTCACGCGGCATTGACAACGTCCCGTGCGGGGCGCCGGTTCCCGTTTCGCGCTGTGATCTGGATCAAGAAGTGCGGGATGGTAGCACAGGCCTTGGCGAAGCTTGTGAAGGGGCGCACGATATACCCCCCTGAGGCGGGTGGATACTCGATGGCATGAGCACCACGGAGCGTCCCAGGATCCTCGTAGTAGGCGGTGGGTACGTAGGCCTGTACGCAGCTCGGCGCATCCAGAAGAAGATGCGTTACGGCGAGGCGACCGTCACCGTCGTCGACCCGCGGTCGTACATGACCTACCAGCCCTTCCTCCCCGAAACCGCCGCCGGCAACATCTCCCCGCGTCACGTCGTCGTCCCGCTGCGACGCGTGCTGCCCAAGGCGGAGGTCCTCACCGGCCGGGTCACCACCATCGACCAGGACCGCAAGGTCGCCACGATCGCCCCGCTGGTCGGCGAGGCGTACGAGCTGCCCTTCGACTACCTGGTGATCGCGCTCGGCGCGGTCTCCCGCACCTTCCCGATCCCCGGTCTCGCGGAGCAGGGCATCGGCATGAAGGGCGTCGAGGAGGCCATCGGCCTGCGCAACCACGTCCTCGAGCAGCTCGACAAGGCCGACTCCACCACGGACGAGGAGATCCGGCGCAAGGCGCTCACCTTCGTCTTCGTGGGCGGCGGCTTCGCCGGTGCGGAGACCATCGGTGAGGTCGAGGACATGGCCCGGGACGCGGCCAAGTACTACAAGACGGTGTCCCGCGAGGACATGCGCTTCATCCTGGTCGACGCCGCCGACCGGATCCTCCCCGAGGTGGGTCCCAAGCTCGGCACGTACGGCAAGGAGCACCTGGAGAGCCGCGGCGTCGAGGTCTACCTGTCCACGTCGATGGACTCCTGCGTCGACGGCCACGTGGTCCTGAAGAACGGCCTCGAGGTCGACGCCGGCACCATCGTGTGGACGGCGGGCGTCAAGCCCAACCCGGCGCTGTCCCGCTTCGGCCTGCCGCTCGGCCCGCGCGGCCACGTCGACACCGAACCGACCCTCCAGGTCAAGGGCACCGACTACATCTGGGCCGCGGGCGACAACGCCCAGGTCCCGGACCTCGTGGGCCGCAAGGCCGGCAACGAGAACGCCTGGTGCCCGCCGAACGCCCAGCACGCGCTGCGCCAGGCCAAGGTCCTCGGCGACAACGTGATCTCCGGCATGCGGGGCTTCCCGCAGAAGGAGTACAGCCACGCCAACAAGGGCGCGGTGGCGGGCCTCGGCCTGCACAAGGGCGTCGCGATGATCGTCGTCGGCAAGATGAAGATCAAGCTGAAGGGCCGTCTCGCCTGGTACATGCACCGCGCGTACCACGGCATGGCGATGCCGACCTTCAACCGCAAGATCCGCGTCTTCGCCGACTGGACCCTCGGCATGTTCCTCAAGCGCGAGGTCGTGTCCCTGGGCGCGATCGAGTCGCCGCGCGAGGAGTTCTACGAGGCCGCGAAGCCGACGCCCGCGCCGGCGGCCGCCCCGCAGGAACCGAAGAAGACCGAGGCCAAGGCCTCCTGACCCCCGGTCACCCCCGAAGGGGCCGCCCGCCATCCGTGGTGCGGGCGGCCCCTTCGGCGTTGCCCGGGGGAGGGGGACCGGGGACCGCCCGGAGATCCCGGCGAGGCCTGGAACAGCCCTCCGCGCGCGTGCGATCCAGCATTTTGCCCGAGGACGACGCGTGCCGGGGAGTGCCGGCCCGCCCCCAGGTGTTTACGTGGTGCCGACATTCCGGGATTCCCGTCACGGAGGTGTACACCATGCCAGACGCCGCCTCGCGGCTGAAAAGCCACGTCGAACAGCTCATCGGCACTCCCCTCCCGGTCCGCGTCCGCGCCTGGGACGGATCGCAGGCCGGCCCCCCGGACGCCCCGACCCTGGTCGTACGCAACCGCCGGGCTCTGCGCCACCTGCTCCGCAAGCCGGGCGAACTCGGTCTCGCCCGCGCCTGGGTGGCCGGCGACCTCGCCGTCGAGGGCGACCTCTACGCCGCCCTCGACCGGCTCGCCGGCCTCCTCTGGGAGCGCGACGAGGGCGCCCGCACCCGCGTCCGCACCCGGGCCCTGCGCGATCCCGCCTTCCGCTCCGCCGTCCGCGGACTGATCGCCCTCGCGGGCCTCCCGCTGCCGCCCGCCCCGCCCCCCGAGGAGGCCCGCCGCCCCCGCCGCGGCCTGCACACCAGGCACAGCGACCGGCACGCCATCAGCCACCACTACGACGTCGGCAACGACTTCTACGAGATCGTCCTCGGCCCGTCCATGGTGTACTCCTGCGCCTACTGGCCCGCCCCGCCCCCGCGGGGCACCCTCGAGCAGGCCCAGCGCGACAAACTCGGACTCGTCGCCCGCAAGCTCGCCCTGGAACCCGGCCGGCGCCTGCTGGACGTCGGCTGCGGCTGGGGTTCCATGGCCGTCCACGCCGCCCGCGACCACGGTGCGGAGGTCGTCGGCATCACCCTCTCCCGGGAACAGGCCGCCTACGCCCGCAAGCGCGTCGCCGACGAGGGCCTGACCGACCGCGTCGAGATCCGCTTACAGGACTACCGGGACGTCACGGACGGCCCGTACGACGCCATCTCCTCCATCGGCATGGCCGAACACGTCGGATCCGAGCGCTACCTGGAGTACGCCACCGCCCTGCACCGGCTCCTCAAGCCGGGCGGACGGCTGCTCAACCACCAGATCGCCCGCCGCCCGCAGCGGGACGAGACCTCGTACGAGGTGGACGAGTTCATCGACGCCTACGTCTTCCCCGACGGCGAACTCGCCCCGCTGGGCACCACGGTGTCCCTGCTGGAACGTTCCGGTTTCGAGGTGCGCGACGTCGAGTCGATCCGCGAGCACTACGCGCTCACCCTGCGCCGCTGGGTGGCGAACCTGGAGGCCGACTGGAGCCGCGCGGTGTCGCTCGCCGGCCCCGGGCGGGCCCGCGTCTGGCTGCTCTACATGGCCGCGTCCGCCCTCGCCTTCGAGCGCAACCGCATCGGCGTCAACCAGGTCCTCGCCGTCCGGACCCCCGGATCCGGCACCTCCGGCCTCCCCCTGCGCGCCCGCACCTGGAACTGACCCCGCGCACGGCGACGGGCCCCGCTCCACCCGGAACGGGGCCCGTCGCCGCAGCCGTCGCCCCTACTCGGCCTTGATCGCCTGCAGCATGTTCAGCCGGGCCGCCCGCCGCGCCGGCCACAGCGACGCCAGCACGCCGACCACCGCGGCCAGCAGCAGGAAGACCCCCATCCGGGCCCACGGCAGGACCAGTTCGTACGTCGCCATCCGCGACCCCACCAGCTCACCGGCCGCCCAGCCGAAGAACACGCCGAGGCCGAGGCCGAGCACCGCGCCGAACAGCGAGATCACCAGGGACTCCAGCCGGACCATCCGCTTGATGCCCGTGCGGTCCAGGCCGATCGCCCGCAGCATGCCGATCTCCTGGGAGCGTTCGAACACCGACATCGCCAGGGTGTTGACGACGCCGAGGACCGCCACGATCACCGCCATCGCCAGCAGGCCGTAGACCATGTTCAGGATCAGGGTGAACATCTTCGCGATCTCGTTGGAGAGGTCCTGCTTGTCCTGGACCTTGATCGCCGGGTTGCTGCCGAGGGCCTTCTCCAGCGCGTCCTTCGCCGTGTCGGACGCACCGTCGGCGGTCTTCACCATGACCATCATGTCGGCCGGTTCCGACTCGTGCGGGTCGAGGGCCGCGGTGTCGACCATGATGCCGCGCATCATCTCGTTGGCCTGGTAGACACCGGCGATCGTGAGCTTGCGCTTGTCGCCGTCGTCGTAGGTGACGGTGAAGTCCGAACCGGCCTTCCAGCCGTACGACTTCGCGGTGTCCTCGTCCACGACGGCCCGCGTGCCGCCGACCTCGAAGGAGCCCTGCGTGACCGGGAACTCGGTCAGCTCCTCGATCGTGGCGCCGTTCACGCCGGTCAGGTACTCGTACTCGCCGTCGATGCGGGCGTACGCGTTGCGCATCGGGCTGACGGCGGTCACGTCGCCGGACGTCCTCAGCTGCTTCTCGACGTCCTGCGACAGGGGGTGCCCGTTCGCCATGGACACCATGTAGTCCGCCTCGATCGCGGAGGCCGCCATCTTGTCGATGGACTTCTGCAGGCTGCCGGCCATCACCGTCATCCCGGTGATCAGGGTGAGCCCGATCATCAGCGCGGAGGCGGTGGCGGCGGTACGGCGCGGGTTGCGCACCGAGTTCTGCCGGGCCAGCTTCCCGGAGACCCCGAAGACGCGCAGCACCGGCGCCGCGGCGGCGATCAGCGGGCGGGACAGCAGCGGGGTCAGGACGAAGACGCCGATGATCAGCAGGACCGCGCCGAGACCCATCGGGGCCTGCCCGTCGGCGCCCTCCATCGTCGTGGCCACGAGGACCACCGCGACACCGGCCGCCGAGAACAGCGCGCCCAGCGTGTTGCGCAGCACCAGCGACTTGGTGGTCGCCTGGGCGTGCAGCGCGCTCATCGCCGCCACCGGCGGGATCTTCGCGGCCCGGCGGCCGGGCAGCCACGCGGCGAGCATGGTCACCAGGACGCCGACCGCGAACGCGGAGGCCACCGTGCCGGGAGTGATCACCAGGGGCCCCTCGGGCATGGGCGCGTCCAGCGTCCCCATCAGGGAGCGCAGACCCGCGCCGATGCCGACGCCCGCGACGAGCCCGACGACGGCGGCGACCGCGCCGACCACGAACGCCTCGATCAGCACCGACCGCGTGACCTGGCGCCGGGAGGCGCCGACCGCGCGCATCAGGGCCAGTTCCCTGGTGCGCTGGGCGACCAGCATGGTGAAGGTGTTGGCGATGATGAACGTACCGACGAACAGCGAGATGCCGGCGAACACCAGCAGGCCCTGCTTCAGACCGCTCATCGAGGCGGCGATCGCCTTCGCCTGGTCCTCGGCGAGCTTCGTGCCCGTCGTGGTCTCCACGGCGTCGGAGGGCAGCGCCTTCTCCAGCTGGGCCCGCAGCTCGGTGTCGCTGACACCGTCCTTGGCCTTGACGGCGATCTCGTCGAAGACGCCCGGCTTGCCGAGCAGCTTCTGCGCGGTCGGCGTGTCGAACAGGGTGAGGCTGCCGCCCGCCGCGACGTTGCCGTCGTCGGTGGTGAAGACACCGGTGATCTCCGGCTCCAGGACGGGACCGTCGATCGACATCCGTACGGTGTCACCGACCTCGTAGCCGGTCCGCTTCGCGGTCTCAGAGTCGATGAGGATCTCGCCCTCGCCCTTCGGCGCGCGCCCGCTGACCAGCGGATACCGGGGGTCCTCGGCCCCCCAGTAGTTGCCGCCCTGGGACTGGAAGCCGTTGCCGATCAGCTTGCCGTCCTTGTCGGCGAGCGCGGTGAAGCCCTGGACGGTGCCGATGGCCCGCGCGGCGCCGGGCACGGCGGCACTGTCGTCGACCAGTTCGCGGGTCAGTTCCTGGTACTCGCCCTCCTCGTCACCCTCGCCCTCCTTCCACTGGCCGGTGACGGCGACGTCGATGTGGTCGAAGCCCTTGGCGGACTGCTTCTGCAGGGCCTGGGAGAGGCTGTTGGTGAAGACCAGGGTCCCCGACACGAAGGCCACGCCGAGCATCACGGCGAGCACGGTCATCAGGAGCCGGGCCTTGTGCGCGAGCACATTGCGCAAGGCGGTACGGAACATGGAAGTCTTCTCGAGTCCAGACGTACGGAGGAGTGGGCGGGAGAGCGGGCGGGGGCGTCAGCTGGTGCGGCCCTTGGCGTCGAACCGCTTCATCCGGTCGAGCACCGAGTCGGCCGTCGGCCCGTGCATCTCGTCGACGATCCGGCCGTCCGCGAGGAAGACCACCCGGTCCGCGTAGGCGGCGGCGACCGGGTCGTGCGTCACCATGACCACCGTCTGTCCCAGCTCGCGCACGGAGTTGCGCAGGAAGCCCAGCACCTCGGCGCCGGAGCGGGAGTCGAGGTTCCCGGTGGGCTCGTCGCCGAAGATGATGTCCGGCTTGGACGCCAGCGCCCGCGCCACCGCGACCCGCTGCTGCTGCCCGCCGGACAGCTGCGAGGGCCGGTGGCTCAGCCGGTCCGCGAGGCCGACCATCCGGATCACGGTGTCCAGCCACTCCTTGTCCGGCTTGCGGCCCGCGATGTCCATCGGGAGGGTGATGTTCTCCAGCGCGGACAGCGTCGGCAGCAGGTTGAAGGCCTGGAAGATGAAGCCGATCTTGTCCCGGCGCAACTTGGTGAGCTGCTTGTCCTTCAGGGAGCCCAGCTCGGTCTCGCCGATGCGCACGGAACCGGAGGAGAAGGTGTCGAGGCCGGCCACGCAGTGCATCAGCGTGGACTTGCCGGACCCGGACGGGCCCATGATCGCGGTGAACTCGGCCTGCCGGAAGTCGACGGAGACCCGGTCCAGGGCGACCACCCGGGTCTCGCCCTGGCCGTAGATCTTCGACAGCTCCGTGGCGCGCGCGGCCACGGCGGTGGTCCGGTCGGCGAGGGGTGCGGTGGTCACGGGATGGACGCTCCTGTCGGGACGGCGTGTGTGCGGGGACGTCGTCCATCGTTCCGCCGCTTCGCCGCCGTGTAGTCACCCGCTGCTCCGGTTCCGGGGGGCGACTCGGGAGGGACGGGCGGGCGCCGCGTCATACCTGGGGATGAGGGCGCTCCCCGAGCCGGAGGTGCGCGGAACAGGTGGAGCGCCCTTGTTCGTACGGTGAAATTCCGTCATTCCCCCTACATGACGAAGCGTCACACGCAAGGCTGTCGGCACGTGCTGACAGCGGGTTCGTGGTCCTGATGCACCCTCAGGTGTCAATAAAATAAGACAAGATCGGCCTCTCCGGCCGCTGTGCGCGGGGAGGGTCACCGATAGGCTCGGAACCGCGAAGCGGAGCCCATGGCCTGCCCGGATGGTGGAATGCAGACACGGCGAGCTTAAACCTCGCTGCCCCTGAGCGGGCGTGCCGGTTCGAGTCCGGCTCCGGGCACTTCCACGTGTGCCGTTCCTCCCCGCGCACGGCCTCCCCGGTGCGCGCGCACCCCGTGCGAGGACCTCCGGGCGGAGGCGGCCGGCCGCGCGCGACGTCCCGCCCCGGACCCTCCCGGGCGAGCGCGCGTGCGCGTGCCCGGTCGCGGCGGGGAGGCCGAGCGGGAGCGCACACCACCCGAACGGGTGAACGGATGATCTCCGGCCGGTTCCGGCGAGGTACCGGGTCGGTCATGGTTCGGTGACCGGCGGTGAGGGGAATCCCCCGACCGCGTAGCGTGTTGTGCAGCACAACGAGGGAAAGATCCTCCCCAAGCATTAGGGTCATTCCTTTGCCTACCTATTACTCTTGAGCCAAGGCCGCGCCGTGCGGCCATGGAGGAGTGAAATGAGGAGCAGTAACCCGGTCTTCTCGCGACGGGGGTTCGGCCGCGACAACGGCTACGCGGGCTTCAACACCGCGCCGCAGGCCGGGGGTCCCGCTGTCGCCACGCAGGCCAACCCGTACGCGCAGCCGACGGGCAACCCGTACGCCCAGAACCCCTACGCGCAGCAGGACCTGCAGTACGGCGCGCCGCCGCAGGCACCGGCCACCACCGGCCGGATGACCATCGACGACGTCGTCATGCGCACGGGCACCACGCTCGGTGTGCTCATCGTCACCGCCGCGCTCTCCTGGGCGCTGCTGCCGGTGGACGACGCCAACATCAGCCGGTCCTACGGCATCGGCATCGGCGCCGCGCTGATCGGCATGGTCCTGGCGTTCGTGCAGTCCTTCAAGCGCAAGGCGTCGCCCGCGCTGATCCTGACGTACGCCGCGTTCGAGGGCGTCTTCCTCGGCGTCGTCTCCAACATCGTCGACAACCGCATCGCCGACGGCGCGGCCATGCAGGCCGTGATCGGCACCATGGCGGTCTTCGCCGGTGTGCTGGTGGCCTACAAGGCCGGCTGGATCCGCGTCAACCGCCGCTTCTACGGCTTCGTGATGGCGGCGGCGCTCGGCTTCATCCTGCTGATGGCCGTGAACCTGCTGTTCGCGGTGTTCGGCGGCGGTGACGGCCTCGGCTTCCGCAGCGGTGCGCTCGGCGTCGTCTTCGGCGTCGTCGGCATCATCCTCGGCGCCTGCTTCCTCGCCCTGGACTTCAAGCAGGTCGAGGACGGCATCGCCTACGGCGCCCCGCGCGAGGAGGCCTGGCTCGCCGCCTTCGGCCTCACGCTGACGCTGGTGTGGATCTACATGGAGTTCCTGCGGCTCATCTCGATCCTCAACAGCAGCGACTAGTACCCGAGCACGGTACGGACAAGGGCCCCGGGTTCCCACCCGGGGCCCTTCGTCGTGTCCGCGCGCGTCAGAGCAGTTTGCGCGCGGCCCTCCTCAGGTCGTACTCGTGGACGATCGCCTTGGCGTGGCCGTACGCCAGGTCGTACTCGTGCCGGAGCCAGCTGACCTTCTCCTCGAAGCGGAAGAGCGCCGGGCCCTCTTCGACGGTGCGCAGCCAGTCGGAGATCTCACGGCCGGTGCAGTGGGGGATGCGGGCGAGCATGTTGCGGTGGGTCTCCGCGGAGAAGACGTGGGACATCGGCGCCTCCGGACGCTGGGGTGTGAGCCGGTCCTTCAGGTCACCGTGCCCGAGCGTCCGTCCGTTGGCAACAGTCCCGCCGCGCCGCGTACGCTCACCGCGTGGTTGATACGACGCCCCTCATCCGTGCCGTGGATCATTTCGCCGACCGCCTGCGGGCCGCGCCGCAGAGCAGGCTGCAGCGGGGCGGGGCCGCCGAGGCGCTCGCCCTGGCCAGGGAGCTGGCGCGGCGCACCCAGCTCGTCGAGGAGCCGGGCACCGAGCCCCGCGACATGCCCGACGCGGGCATGTTCGCCGCCGCCGACCAGATCACCGTCGCCGGCCACGACCTGGCGCTCGTCCTGCGGAGCGAGGACGAGGTGCGGGAAGCCGTACGACTGGTGGAGGAGGCGCGCGAGCGCGCCGGGGTGTAGGCGGTCCGGGGGCTAGAAGGACGCGATGACGCGGTCCGCCAGGATGTAGACGTTCTCCTCGCCGCAGGCGAACGTCAGCGTGTACGCCCCCGAGACGCCGGAGCCGCCCAGCAGGAACGGGGTCTCGCCCGCGCGCAGGGCCGCGGCCAGCCGCTCGGCGGTCTCGCGGTGGCCCGGTGTCATGCACAGCGTCGTCCCGTCGGCGAAGACGTAGACGTCGAGGGTGCCCAGCGGGCCCGGACGGACGTCGGTCAGCCCGGTGCGGGCGGCGGCCAGCTCCTCCAGGGCGGTCACCGTGCGCTCGTGGTCGTTCACGGCCGGAGAGGGGTTCGGCACGAAGTCCGGGTGCGAGGGGTGACGGCGACGGGCCGCGGCCAGCTCCGGGGAGTCCCCGGAGTGCTCCTCGGTGTCCGTGCCCGGCTCGGTCACCGGCTCCAGACCCACGAAATCGGCCTGCCGGGGCAGGAACAGCTCACTGTCGGCCAGACCCAGCAGGGACGGCGCGTCGGAGGCGTCACGCACCTCCTGCGCGGCCCAGAAGGCCCGCGCCTCGGCGAGCTCGCGCTCCCGCTCCTCGGCGAGCGCCTCCGCCACGGCGGCGCGTATCTCGTCGGCGCCGGCCGTGCGGGCGGAGGGGACGCGCGCGCGTGTGCTCGCGGCACGGTGCTCGTCCAGCGCGGTGTGCAGGGCCGCGACCTGACGGCGCAGCACCATGATGCTGCGCAGGACGGCGACGCCCACGCCGGCGGTGGCGGCCGTGGTGATCAGCAGGGCGATCGGCATGGCGCTCACTGACGTACTCCCGGTTCAAAGTCGACCCTCGACTTCCTACATCAGCTTGAAGGGCGGACTAACCGTCTGTCAGTGCGTAACGTCACGAAACGGACGGTTCTTTGGAGGTGCACCCGGGAGGGGTTAGGCCGTGACCTGCGCGGATCCCCGGTGCGAGGGAGATAGGTCACATCCTGGGGGAGATTGGATTACGAACAGGACCGGGCCCCGGAGGTCCCGGGAGCCCGGGCCCCGCGCTCACGCGCCGCGTCCGCGCGGCTACGGCGCGCCCGCGACGCGGGCACGCCGTGCGGGGTTCAGCTGAGGCGCTCGATGACCATCGCCATGCCCTGGCCGCCGCCGACGCACATCGTCTCCAGACCGAACTGCTTGTCGTGGAACTGGAGGGAGTTGATGAGCGTGCCGGTGATGCGGGCGCCGGTCATGCCGAAGGGGTGGCCGACGGCGATGGCGCCGCCGTTGACGTTCAGCTTCTCCAGCGGGATGCCGAGGTCGCGGTAGGAGGGGATGACCTGCGCGGCGAACGCCTCGTTGATCTCGACCAGGTCGATGTCGTCGATGGCCAGGCCGGCCCGGGACAGCGCCTGCTTGCTCGCCTCGACCGGGCCGAGGCCCATGATCTCGGGGGAGAGGCCGGAGACGCCGGTGGAGACGATCCGGGCGAGCGGGGTGAGGCCGAGCTCGCGGGCCTTGGTGTCGCTCATGACGACGAGCGCGGCGGCGCCGTCGTTGAGCGGGCAGCAGTTGCCGGCGGTGACCAGCCCGTCCGGGCGGAAGACCGGCTTGAGGCCCGCCACGCCCTCCATGGTGACGCCCGCGCGGGGGCCGTCGTCCTTGGAGACCACCGTGCCGTCGGGCAGCGTCACCGGGGTGATCTCGCGCTCCCAGAAGCCGTTCTTGATGGCTTCCTCGGCGAGGTTCTGCGAGCGGACGCCGAACTCGTCCATGTCCTGGCGGGTGACGCCCTTGAGCCGGGCCAGGTTCTCCGCGGTCTGGCCCATCGCGATGTACGGGTCGGGCAGCAGGCCGTCCTCGCGCGGGTCGTGCCAGGTCGAGCCCTCCGACTCGGCGACGGCGGCGGTACGGGCCTCGGCCTCGGCGAACAGCGGGTTGCGGGTGTCCGGGAGGCTGTCGGAGTTGCCCTTGGTGAAACGGGAGACCGTCTCGACGCCGGCCGAGATGAAGACGTCGCCCTCGCCGGCCTTGATGGCGTGCAGGGCCATGCGGGAGGTCTGCAGGGAGGACGAGCAGTACCGGGTGATGGTGCAGCCGGGCAGGTGGTCCATGCCCATCTGCACGGCGACCACGCGGCCGAGGTTGTTGCCCTGCTCGCCGCCGGGGAGGCCGCAGCCGAGCATCAGGTCGTCGATGTCCCTCGGGTCCAGCTCGGGGACCTTGGCGAGGGCGGCCTGGATGATCGTGGCGGTCAGGTCGTCCGGGCGCAGGTCCTTCAGGGAGCCCTTGAAGGCGCGGCCGATGGGGGAGCGGGCGGCAGAGACGATCACGGCTTCGGGCATCACGGCTCCAGAGGTGAGGGGCGGCGCACAGCGCCTCGTCAAGGGATGGTGGTCGGGCGTCGAGAGGGCGTACCGGGTGGTTGGTGTGGGGCCTCCTGGGAAGTTACCCGGACGTATGAGCGGGGTCACGGGTGGCGCGATGTGACATGGGCCGCAACTTTCTAAGCGCTTGCTTGGCCGAGTCGCCCTCGCGGGCGGCCGTGCCGTCCCGAGGGCGCCGCCCGGGGCCTTCCGGGCACGGGAGGGGGCACGGCCGCCCCCGCTACGACGGCTGGGCCGAGGGCTCCGGCTCCGCCTCCGCGACCCGCCGGCGCCGGCGGCGTTTCAGGAGGGCCCACGGCCCCCGCGAACCCGTCGGCATCGCCGCGGTGACCTCCGTGCCCGCCTCCGCCGCGGCCTCCGCCGCCGCCTGGGCCACCGGCAGGAACCCCTCGCGGCGGGCGGCGTCCGGCCGCTCCTCCTCCGCCGGCCACAGCCCCAGCGCCGCGCACACCGTCGGCAGCACCGCCATCGCCGCCGTGGCGTACCCCTCCGCCGAGGGGTGGTAGCTGTCCGGCCCGAACAGCTCGCGCGGGTTCGCCGCGAACTCGGGCCCCAGCAGATCGCCCAGCGACACCGTGCGCCCGCCCTGCTCGACCGCCCCGATCGTCTGCGCCGCCGCCAGCTGCCGCGAGGCCCGGCGGGCCAGCCAGCGCAGCGGCTGCCACACCGGTTCGATCGTGCCGAGGTCGGGACAGGTGCCGACGACCACCTCCGCGCCGGCGGTCCGCAGCCGCCGCACCGCCGAGGACAGATGGCGCACGGAACGGGTGGGCGGCATGCGGTGGGTGACGTCGTTGGCGCCGATCATGATCACGCAGACGTCCGGCACCCGGGCCGGGTCCGCCAGCGCCTGCGTCACCTGCCGGTCCAGGTCGTCGGAACAGGCCCCGGGCACCGCCACCGTGCTCAGCCCCACCGGACGTTCCGCGACCGCCGCCACCCCCGACGCCAGCAGCGCGCCCGGCGTCTGACCGGACCGGCGCACGCCCTGCCCCGCGGCCGTGGAGTCGCCCAGCATCGTCAGCCGCAGCGCCGGCTCGCCCGGCACCGTGTACGCGGCGCCGTACAGTCCGTCCGCGTTCGGTACGTGAGGTGTCGTGCCGTTGCCCACCCGGCGCCGCGCCAGCTGGGCCTCGGCCATCAGGAGTCCCACGGCGGCCGCCCCGGCCAGACCGATCCCCCCGCCGCCGTACGCCGCGCCGGCCGCGATCCGCCGGGCCACCCTCGCCCTCGACAAGCCCGTCATGCCTCGCCGCCACCTCCTCGAACCCGTACACCCAGTGCTTGCCCCGTACGGACCGTGGTCCAATCCACACCGTCGGTGAACGACCCGGCCGGGTTCGGACCGGTGAGGGCCTAGGCTGGCATCACCACCACGACCACATCTTTTGCAGCATCCGGAGACAACGGTGCAATTCCACGACTCGATGATCAGCCTCGTCGGCAACACCCCGCTGGTGCGGCTCAACAACGTGACCAAGGGCATCAGGGCGACCGTCCTGGCCAAGGTGGAGTACTTCAACCCGGGCGGCTCCGTGAAGGACCGCATCGCCCTGCGCATGATCGAGGCGGCGGAGCGGAGCGGCGAGCTGCGGCCCGGCGGCACGATCGTCGAGCCGACCAGCGGCAACACCGGCGTCGGACTCGCCATCGTGGCCCAGCAGAAGGGCTACAAGTGCATCTTCGTCTGCCCGGACAAGGTCTCCACGGACAAGATCAACGTGCTGCGGGCCTACGGCGCCGAGGTCGTCGTCTGCCCGACCGCCGTGGCCCCCGAGCACCCCGACTCCTACTACAACGTCTCCGACCGGCTGGTGCGCGAGACGCCGGGGGCCTGGAAGCCGGACCAGTACTCCAACCCCCACAACCCCCTCTCGCACTACCACTCCACCGGTCCCGAGCTGTGGGAGCAGACCGGGGGGAGGATCACCCACTTCGTGGCCGGCGTCGGCACCGGCGGCACCATCTCCGGGACCGGCCGCTACCTGAAGGAGGCCAGCGACGGCCGCGTGAAGGTGATCGGCGCCGACCCCGAGGGCTCCGTGTACTCCGGCGGCTCCGGGCGGCCGTACCTGGTGGAGGGCGTCGGCGAGGACTTCTGGCCGACCGCCTACGACCGTGACGTGGCGGACGAGATCGTCGCCGTCTCCGACAAGGACTCCTTCCAGATGACCCGCCGGCTCGCCAAGGAGGAGGGCCTGCTGGTCGGCGGCTCCTGCGGCATGGCGGTCGTGGCGGCCCTGGAGGTCGCCTCGCGGCTCGAGGAGGACGACGTGGTCGTCGTCCTGCTGCCGGACAGCGGCCGCGGCTACCTCAGCAAGATCTTCAACGACGAGTGGATGGCCGACTACGGCTTCCTGGAGGACGCCGGCCCCAGCGCCCGCGTCGCCGACGTCCTGGACGACAAGGAGGGCGGCCACATCCCCTCCCTCGTCCACATGCACCCCGACGAGACGGTCGGCCAGGCCATCGAGGTGCTGCGCGAGTACGGCGTCTCGCAGATGCCGGTGGTCAAGCCGGGCGCCGGCCACCCGGACGTGATGGCCGCCGAGGTCGTCGGCTCGGTGGTGGAGCGGGAGCTGCTGGACGCGCTGTTCAGCAAGAGCGCCTCGCTCGACGACCCGCTGGAGAAGCACATGTCCGCGCCGCTGCCGCAGGTCGGCTCCGGTGAGCCCGTCGCGGACCTGATGGCCGTCCTGGGCCGGGCGGACGCGGCGATCGTCCTCGTCGAGGGCAAGCCGACCGGCGTGATCAGCCGCCAGGACCTGCTGTCCTTCCTCGCCAAGACCGGGAAGTGACGGAGCGCCGGGCGAACCGCGGGCGAACCCGGCGTGAACGGCCGGGCGCCGGCCCGCCGACGATCTTCGTGGACTTCGCGGAAGCGGTACGAGGGCGTCACGTCCGCGCAGCACTCGCTTAACACGGGTCCGGCACAGTGGTGGGTGTCGGCAGGGACGGCGGGAGCACCACCCGGGCGTTGAGCACGGGGGAGGCTCCCCGTCCCGGCCGGCGGCCGAGCGGCGTCGAAGGACCTCCGGAGCGGCTCCCGGACCTCCATGGACGCCCTGGACGCGCAGCCTGCCTCAACGGGCGCGCGTCCCTCGCGGGGACCGCCGTCGTCCCGCCCCCCCGGCAACGGGGGTGCGGCGGTCCCCGCGCAATCGGCCTCAGTCGTCCCAGTCGCCGTCCCGGGCCGGCCCGCGGCGGCCGAACAGGCCCGGGTTGGTCCGGACGGCCTGGACGATGTTGACACCGACGATGCCCAGCCAGGCGACCAGCAGACCGGGCAGCTTGCCCACGCCCCCGCCGATCGCGGACAGCGGCACCGCCAGGACCAGCGAGACGATGCCGAAGCCGAAACGCTCGCCCCAGGTGTCCGTGGCCCTCGGCGACCGTGAGTCCCGGGCCGCCGTCATCTGCCGCTCGGCGAACTGCCGGCGCACCCGGCGCTCCACCGCGCCGTCGATGCGCTGGTCGACCTTCTCCAGGAACGAGTCGACCAGCGCGGACTCGTACTCCTCGCCCAGCTCCCTGCGGGCCTGCAGGGAGGCGTCGAGTTCCTTCTTCAGCTCGGTGTCCCGCGCGTCCATTCCGGTCATGCGCTCCACGCTAGGCAGGCGGGAGGCCGATGACACTGGGGGTAACCCCCCTCTCGGACTCGGGTACGCCGCGCCGCGGGGGCGGGCGTCCGCCGCGCGTCCACGTCCGCGTCGGGCGCCGCACGGGCCGCCCGCGCCTCGAGGCGCCCCGCTGTTCGACGGGTCACGCTGTCCGGCCCGTTCGGGGCGTGGTGCCGCCGCGGCGCGATCGCCGGGTTCCGGATCCGCCGCCCGGGCGGGCGCGGCGCGTGCCCCCGCCCGTCGTGACGGCCGGGCGGTGCGGTCCCACCCCCCTGTATAACGGTATGCAGGAGTGATGACGGGTGAATGGGCCGAGGCCTCGAGGGGGAGTCAGGACATGAGCGGCGCCGAGAGCCCTGCCGCGCGCCTCCAGGAGCTCTTCGAGAGGCACCGGCTGACGCCGACCCAGCGGCGCATCGCGCACAGCATGGTGCGGCGCGCCGCCGACGCGCCGTTCCTGTCCAGCGTGGAGCTGGCCGAGCTGGCCGGGGTCAGCCAGCCCTCTGTGACCCGGTTCGCCGTCGCCCTCGGCTTCGACGGTTACCCCGCCCTGCGGCGGCACCTGCGCGAGGTCGCGCCCGCCGGGCCGGCGCCGGAGGCCGGCTCGTACAACGCGTACCAGCAGGCCGTCGAGGCCGAGATCGAGAACCTGCGGCATCTGGCGGAGGCGCTGGCCGACCCCCGGCCGGTGCGACGGGCGGGCGAGGTGCTGGCGGGGAGCCGGCCGCTGCCCGTGCTGGGGCTGCGGGCGGCGGCGGCCCAGGCGCACGGGTTCGCCTACTTCGCCGCCAAGGTCCATCCGGACGTACGGCTGCTCGACGAGGGCGGCACGATGCTCCACGACCGGATCGACGCCGCCGCGCGGGCCGGGGCGAGCGCCCTGCTGTGCTTCGCGCTGCCCCGGCATCCCCGCGAGGTCCTCGACGCCCTCGTCCACGCCAAGGAGACGGGGCTGACCGTGGTCACCGTCGCCGACTCCCCGTTCGCCCCGGTCGCCAAGGTGTCCGACCTGCTGCTGCCCGCCGCCGTCGGTACCGGGCTGGCCTTCGACACGGCGTGCGCGCCGATGCTGCTGGGCCGGGTGCTGCTGGAGGCGATGTGCGACGGGCTGCCCGACGCGCAGGCCCGGCTGGAGGAGTTCGACGCGCGGGCGGCGGCGCGCGGGCTGTTCGTGGACTGACGGTACGGGAGTGACGGCGGGGGCGGCCCGCCGTGTTCCCGTGTTCCCGCGTTCTCAGATTCGTCTCACCTTGCGTCGCTAGCGTCGGTCCCCCAGGACATGCACAGGTACCGGAGGACGGGAGGCTGGACGTGACACACGGAGGACAGGGGCTGGCCAGGGTGGCCGTCGTCGTGCGGGCCGGGGCCGCGCCACTGTGGTGGCTCGGAGTGGTCGCGGCGGGTGCCGGGGTGCTGGTGCCGGGACTGACCGGGCGCCGGATCGGGGTACTGGCGGGCGCCGCGCTGTTCCTCGTGGCGGCGGCCGTCGTGGCCTGCGGTCGGCGGGGGCGGTACCGCGCGCTGGCCCGTTCGGCGGCCCGGGCGGGCCGGCACGACGTGCTCCAGGACCGCGCGGTGAGCGCGCGCAACTGGCGCCGCGGGCACCGCTGGTGGCTGCTGCTCGCCTTCCTCGCCGCGCTGGGCACGGCGTTCGCGGCGCCCGCCGCGGGCGGGCTGCTGCTCGCCGGGTGCGGGGCGGGCCTGTGGCTGAAGGCGGCCTGGATCGGACGCCTGGAACAGGCCGACGAGGTGCTGCTGTGGGTGCGCGTCGACTGGCTGCGCGCGGGGGCGGGCCGGCCGGCCGGCAAGGCGGTCAAGGGCTACCGGACGACCGGCATCGCGGCGGGCGACGCGGCGCCGGGCGGCTCCCGCCGGAGGAGCGCGGCACTGGTCTGAGGCGCGGGTCCCCCGCGGGCGCGGCCGTACGCGCCGCGCCCGCGGAGCCGCACGCCGACCCGGCCCCGCGCCCCGGGAGCCGGGAGCCGGAGTTCAGGGGATCGGCCCGGTCAGGGCGTCGGCGTGGGCGGCGCCCGACTCCGTCACGATCTCCTCGATCGTCTGGGGGGTGCGCACCGTCGCGAAGGCGGTGCCCCCCGCGCCGTCCGGGGTGAAGCCGTGGACGCCGGGGCGGGGGAGCGCGTTGTAGGCGTAGTGGTGGGCGAAGTAGTACGCGCCCGTGTCCAGCGCCGCCACGTGGTCGCCCTGTTCCAGCAGGGGCAGGGACCGTGCGCGGGCGAGCAGGTCGCCCGCGAAGCAGGCCGGGCCCGCCACGTCCTGCACGACCGCCGGGCCGGCCTTGGGCCGCCCCCCGGCGTCGTACGCGGCGATCCGCAGCGGCCACGACGCGGGCGCGTACACCGTCCGCGTCGCCACCTGTACGCCCGCGTGCGTCACCGCGACCGGGCGCCCGCCCGCGCTCTTGGCGTACTCCACGCGCGCGACCACCGTGCCGTGCTTGGCCAGCAGCGACCGGCCGAACTCGGTGACCAGCCCGTACCGCCCGTCGAACAGCCCCGGCACCGTCTCGCGCAGCAGCCGCGCGTACCGCCCGTACGTCGGGGTGCTCGCCTCGGAGGCGAAGTTCACCGGCAGCCCGCCGCCGATGTCCACGGTGTCGACCTGCCGTCGTCCGGCGCGCCGGTTGATCTCCTCCGCCAGCGCGTACGTCCGGGCGACCCCCTGCGCCATCGTCGTCAGCGCGATGCCCTGGGAGCCGGTGTGCGCGTGCAGCCGGGTCAGCCACGGCCGGTCCAGGTACGCCCGCACGACCCACTCCCGCGCGCCCTCGTCGCGCAGCGCCACCCCGAACTTCGAGGTCTCCGTGGCGGTGGACAGCGCCTCGATGGAGCCGCCGCCGACCTGCGGATTCACCCGGATGCCGAGGGGTGAGCGGGAGCCGGACCCCGCCCTCAGGGCGTCGATGCGGGCCAGTTCCTGCGGGTTGTCCGCGTTGACGGCGATGCCCAGCGCGAGCGCCTCCCGCAGCTCGGCGGGCGTCTTGGCCGGCGAGTCGAGGACCGTGCGCTCCGGCTCCACCCCCGCCGCCCGCGCCAGCGCCAGCTCACCCGGGCCGGCCACCTCCGCGCCGATGCCCTCCGCCCGCAGCAGCCGCAGCACCGGCACCAGCGGGCTCGCCTTCACCGCGAAGGCGTGCAGCACGGGCGTGCCGGGAGCCGTCACCGCGTCGAACGCCGCCCGCAGCCCGGCCGCCGACTCCCGGATGCCGGTGACGTCGAGCAGTCCCACCAGGGGGGTGCCGGTGTCGAGCAGCCCCTGCTCCACGGCGGCCCGCACCGCCGCGTCGCGCCGGGCCGCCCGCCCGTCGGCGTACGGGTCCGCCCCGTCCGTCCGACCGTCGTCGTGGACCACCGCGTCCTCCGTCCCCTCGGTGTTCTCCGTCTTCGCCCCGCGGGGACCCGGCCAAACATCCCCCGCACGGCCGCGCCGGTCCGCCCCCCGTATTGACTAGGTCTATTCAGGAGGTGAGTATGTGAATATCCGCAGTAACCATCCGCAGCTGAGGAGGCAGACATGTCAGGACCCCGGCCCGTCCGAGCGCCGCGCGGTACGCGGCCGAGCGCCCTGGGATGGCAGCAGGAGGCCGCCCTGCGGATGCTGCAGAACAACCTCGACCCGGAGGTCGCCGAGCACCCCGACAAGCTCGTCGTCTACGGCGGCACGGGGAAGGCGGCCCGCGACTGGCGATCCTTCGACGCCATGGTCCGCACGCTGCGCACCCTCAAGCAGGACGAGACGATGCTCGTCCAGTCCGGTCGCCCCGTCGGCGTCATGCAGACCCACGAGTGGGCGCCACGGGTCCTCATCGCCAACTCCAACCTCGTCGGCGACTGGGCCACCTGGGAGGAGTTCCGCCGCCTGGAGGCCCTCGGCCTCACCATGTACGGGCAGATGACCGCCGGCTCCTGGATCTACATCGGCACCCAGGGCATCCTCCAGGGCACCTACGAGACCTTCGCAGCGGTCGCCGCGAAGAGGTTCGGCGGCACGCTGGCCGGGACCATCACGCTCACCGCCGGACTCGGCGGCATGGGCGGCGCCCAGCCGCTGGCCGTCACCATGAACGACGGCGTCGCCCTCTGCGTCGACTGCGACCCGCGCGCGATCGACCGCCGCATCGAGCACCGCTACCTCGACGTGAGGGCCGACTCCCTCGACCACGCCCTCCAGCTGGCCACCGAGGCCCGGGACCGGCGCGAGCCGCTGTCCGTCGGCGTCCTCGGCAACGCCGCCGAGCTGGTGCCGCAGCTGCTCGCCATGGGCGCCCCCGTCGACATCGTCACCGACCAGACCTCCGCCCACGACCCGCTGGCGTACCTGCCGGTGGGCGTCGCCCTCGAGGACATGGCGGACGCCGCCGCGAAGGACCCGGCCGGCTTCACCGCCCGGGCCCGTGAGTCCATGGCCCGGCACGTCGAGGCGATGGTCGGCTTCCAGGACGCCGGCGCCGAGGTGTTCGACTACGGCAACTCCCTGCGCGGTGAGGCGCGGCTCGCCGGGTACGAGCGCGCGTTCGCCTTCCCGGGCTTCGTGCCGGCGTACATCCGGCCGCTGTTCTGCGAGGGCAAGGGGCCCTTCCGGTGGGCCGCGCTGTCGGGCGACCCCGCGGACATCGCCAAGACCGACAAGGCGGTCCTCGACCTCTTCCCGGAGAACGCGTCCCTGGCCCGCTGGATCAGGATGGCGGGGGAGCGGGTGCGCTTCCAGGGGCTGCCCGCGCGCATCTGCTGGCTGGGGTACGGGGAGCGGGACAAGGCGGGCGAGCGGTTCAACGACATGGTCGCCGGCGGGGAGCTGGCCGCGCCGATCGTGATCGGGCGGGACCACCTCGACTGCGGGTCGGTGGCCTCTCCCTACCGGGAGACCGAGGCGATGCTGGACGGGTCGGACGCGGTCGCCGACTGGCCGCTGCTGAACGCGATGGTGAACGTGGCCTCCGGGGCGTCGTGGGTGTCGATCCACCACGGCGGGGGCGTCGGCATGGGGCGGTCGATCCACGCGGGGCAGGTCACGGTGGCCGACGGGACCGCGCTGGCGGGGGAGAAGATCCGGCGGGTGCTCACCAACGACCCCGGGACGGGGGTGATCCGGCACGTCGACGCCGGGTACGACATCGCGGAGTCGGTGGCGGAGTCGCGGGGTGTGCGGGTGCCGATGCGTGAGGGCGGGCCGGCGTGAGGGACGGCGGTTCCCCGGCGGGGGCGGACGGGTCGTCGCCGCGCGCGGGTTCGGCCGCGCCCGCCCTCCCCCGTGGCACAACAGGCCCGGGAGGGGCCCCCACCGCCCCGCGGCCCGTACCGCCCTCGTTCCACGAGATGTGGCGGCAGTTGCTGCCCGTCGGGCGGGACGCCGCCTCCGGTGGCTACCGGCGGTTCGCCTGGACCGGGGCCGACTCCGACTGCCGGGCGTGGTTCGAGGAGCAGGCCCGTGGCCGGCGGCTGGCCTACGAGGTCGACCGGAACGGCAACCAGTGGGCCTGGCTCGGGGACCCGGCCGACGGGGACGCCGTCGTCACCGGGTCGCACCTCGACTCCGTGCCCGACGGAGGGGCCTTCGACGGGCCGCTGGGGGTCGTGTCCGCCTTCGCCGCGCTCGACGAACTGCGCCGCAGGGGAGCGCGGTTCGGCAGGCCCGTCGGCATCGTCAACTTCGGGGACGAGGAGGGCGCCCGGTTCGGACTCGCCTGCGTCGGCTCCCGGCTCACCGCCGGCGTGCTCACCGCCGGGCAGGCCCGCCGGCTCACCGACGGGGACGGCGTCACGCTCCCGCGGGCCATGGAGGCCGCCGGGCACGACCCCGACGCGATCGGACCCGATCCCGAACGGCTCGACCGCATCGGCGCCTTCGTCGAACTCCACGTCGAGCAGGGCCGGTCCCTGGACCTGTCCGGCGACCGCGTCGGCATCGCGTCCGCCATCTGGCCGCACGGCCGCTGGCGGTTCGACTTCCGGGGAGAGGCCAACCACGCCGGCACCACCCGGCTCGCCGACCGGCGCGACCCCATGCTGTCGTACGCCCGGGCCGTCCTCGTCGCCCGCCGGGAGGCCGAACTCGCCGGTGGGGTGGCCACCTTCGGGAAGGTCGCCGTCGAGCCGAACGGCGTCAACGCCGTCCCCTCCCTGGTGCGCGGCTGGCTCGACTCCCGCGCCCCCGACCAGGAGAGCCTGGACGCCGTCGTCGAGGGCGTGCGGCGGGCGGCGCGCGCCCACGCGCGGGAGCACGGCGTCGCCCTCGACGTCGCACGCGAGTCCTTCAGCCCCGTCGTCGAGTTCGACCACGCCCTGCGCGACGAACTCGCCCGCATCCTCGGTCGCGGCACCGGCCTCCGGGTGCCCGTCCTCGGCACCGGCGCCGGACACGACGCCGGAATCCTCTCCGGACGCGTCCCGACCGCCATGCTGTTCGTGCGCAACCCCACCGGCGTCTCGCACTCCCCGGCCGAGTCCGCCGACGAGGACGACTGCGTGGCCGGGGTCCTCGCCCTCGCCGACGTACTGGAAGGACTGGCCTGCACGTGACCGCCACCCCACGGACGTACTGGCTGGAGCACGCCTGGCCCGGCACCCTCCCCCGAGCCCTCGGCTCCGCTCGAGCAGGGGGGACCCCCGTCGAGTCGGGCGTGGCCCTGGAGGTCCGCGACGGCCGCATCACCGCCGTCCGCCCGGACACCCCCGCCCCGCCGCCCGGCGCCGAGATCCTGCGCGGACTGACCCTGCCGGGACTGGCGAACGCGCACAGCCACGCCTTCCACCGCGCCCTGCGCTCCACCGTCCAGGTGGGCTCCGGCACCTTCTGGACCTGGCGCGAGGCCATGTACGCCACGGCCGACCGGCTCACCCCGGACACCTACCACGCCCTCGCCCGGGCCGTGTACGCCGAGATGGCGCTGGCCGGCATCACGACGGTCGGCGAGTTCCACTACGTCCACCACGCCCCCGGCGGCACGCCCTACGCCGACCCCAACGCCATGGGGGAGGCGCTCGTCGAGGCCGCCGCCGAGGCCGGCATCCGCATCACCCTCCTCGACACCGCCTACCTCTCCTCCGGTTTCGGGCGGCCTCCCACCGCCCACCAGCTCCGCTTCTCCGACGGTGACGCGGACGCCTGGGCCCAGCGCTGTTCCCTCCTGAAGGAGCGGGACCACGCACGGACCGGAGCGGCGATCCACTCCGTCCGGGCCGTGCCGGCGGAGCAGTTGGCGACCGTGGCCCGGTGGGCCGAGGAGCGGCGGGCCCCGCTCCACGTGCACCTGTCCGAGCAGACCGCCGAGAACGACGCCTGCCGCGAAGCCCACGGGTGCACCCCGGCGCAGCTCCTGGCCCTGCACGGCGTCCTCGGACCGCGCACCACCGGCGTCCACAACACCCACCTCACCGCCGAGGACATCACCCTCATCGGCGGCAGCGGCACCGGCACCTGCATGTGCCCGACCACCGAACGCGACCTCGCCGACGGCATCGGCCCCGCCGCCGCCCTGCAGGGCGAGGGCTCCCCGCTCTGTCTCGGCTCCGACAGCCACGCCGTGATCGACCTGCTCGAGGAGGCCCGCGCGATGGAGCTCGACGAGCGCCTGCGCACCCGCACCCGCGGCCACTGGACGGCCGCCGCACTGCTGCGGGCCGCCACCGCCGACGGACACGCCGCCCTCGGCTGGGACGACACCGGCCGCATCGAGGCCGGGGCCCGCGCCGACCTCACCACCCTCGCCCTCGACTCGGTCAGGACGGCGGGGACACCGCCCCGGCTCGGCGCCGAGACGGCCGTGTTCGCGGCGACCGCGGCGGACGTGCGGCACACGGTCGTGGGAGGCCGCCACGTCGTGCGCGACGGGGCGCACACGCTCGTCCCCGACGTGCCCGGAGCCCTCGCGCAGGCCGTCGGGGCACTGCGCGCCTGACGACCACCCGTGAGGACACCATGAGCAGCACCGTCATCAGCGACATCGCCACGCTGGTCACCAACGACCCCTCCCTGGGGGACGGGTCCCCCCTCGGGCTGGTCCGGGACGCGGCCGTCGTCATCGAGGGCGACCGCGTCGTGTGGACCGGTGAGTCGGGCAAGGCGCCCGCCACCGACAGCAGGGTCGACGCCGGGGGCCGGACGGTCCTGCCGGGCTTCGTCGACTCCCACTCCCACCTGGTCTTCGCCGGTGACCGCACCGAGGAGTTCAACGCCCGGATGTCCGGCCGCGCCTACGGCGCCGGCGGCATCCGCACCACCGTCGCCGCCACCCGGGCCGCCGGCGACGCGGAACTGGAGGCGAACCTCGTCCGTCTCCTCGGCGAGGCGCTCCGCCAGGGCACCACGACCTTCGAGACCAAGTCCGGCTACGGCCTGACCGTCGGGGACGAGGCCCGCGCCCTGCGGCTGGCCGCCCGCCACACCGACGAGGTCACCTACCTCGGCGCCCACGTCGTCGCGCCCGAGTACGCCGAGGACCCGGCCGGATACGTGGACCTGGTCACCGGCGCGATGCTGGACGCCTGCGCGCCGCACGCCCGCTGGATCGACGTCTTCTGCGAGGAGGGCGCCTTCGACGGCGACCAGGCCCGTGCGGTCCTCACCGCCGGGAAGGCGAAGGGCCTGCACCCGCGCGTCCACGCCAACCAGCTGTCCTACGGCCCCGGCGTCCGGCTCGCCGTCGAGCTCGACGCGGCCAGCGCCGACCACTGCACCCACCTCACCGACGCCGACGTGGACGCCCTCGCGAACAGCCGCACCGTCGCCACCCTGCTCCCCGGCGCCGAGTTCTCCACCCGCGCCGAGTGGCCGGACGCCCGGCGGCTGCTGGACGCGGGCGTCACCGTCGCCCTGTCCACCGACTGCAACCCGGGCTCGTCCTTCACGTCCTCCGTCCCCTTCTGCGTCGCGCTCGCCGTGCGGGACATGGGGATGACGCCGGACGAGGCGGTCTGGTCGGCCACCGCGGGCGGCGCCGCGGCCCTGCGTCGCACCGACGTCGGCCGGCTGGCCCCGGGCGCGTACGCCGACCTCGTCCTCCTCGACGCCCCGAGCCACGTCCACCTCGCCTACCGGCCCGGTGTCCCGCTGGTCGCGGGGGTGTGGCGGCGGGGCGTACGCAGGGTGTGAGCGCCCTGGAGGACGAGCGCGTCACCCGGTGAGGATCACTCCTCGACCGTGAGCCCCTTGCGCAGCTTCACCAGTGTCCGGGACAGCAGGCGGGAGACGTGCATCTGGGAGATGCCCAGTTCCTCGCCGATCTCCGACTGGGTCAGGCCCGCGACGAAGCGGAGGGAGAGGATCTTCCGGTCCCGCAGCGGCAGTTCGGCGATCAGCGGCTTCAACGACTCGATGTACTCGATGCCCTCGAGCCCGTGGTCCTCGTAGCCGATCCGGTCCGCCAGCGCGCCCTCGGTGTCGTCCTCCTCCGGCTGGGCGTCCAGCGAGGAGGCGGTGTAGGCGTTCGACGCCGCCATGCCCTCGACGACCTCGTCGTCGCTGATGCCCAGACGCTCCGCCAGCTCGGCCACCGTCGGCGCCCGGTCCAGCTGCTGGGCCAGCTCGTCGCCGGCCTTGGCCAGGTCGAGCCGGAGCTCCTGCAGCCGGCGCGGCACCCGCACGGACCACGAGGTGTCACGGAAGAAGCGCTTGATCTCGCCGATGATGGTGGGCATCGCGAAGGTGGGGAACTCCACGCCGCGCGACATCTCGAAGCGGTCGATCGCCTTGATCAGGCCGATGGTGCCGACCTGGATGATGTCCTCCATCGGCTCGCTGCGCGAGCGGAACCGGGAGGCGGCGAACTTGACCAGGGCGAGGTTCAGTTCGACGAGCGTGTCGCGTACGTACGAGTACTCGTGGGTGCCTTCCTCCAGCGACTCCAGGCGCTCGAAGAGGGTCTTGGACAGGGCTCGCGCGTCGACCGGCCCCACCTCGTCGTACGGGGGGATCTCGGGGAGTCCGGCGAGGGGACCGTCCGGGACGGCGCCCGGGTCGTCCCGATCGATGGGATCCAGATGTTCCGGAAGGAGTGTCGACGTCGCTTTCGGGGTACGCGATCCGTCGAGCCGGGGTGACATGATGTCCTCCATCGTTCTCGGCATATGGCTGCCGAAGCCGATACGTGCACTGCGGTGTGCGGCGCCTCCAAAGCCGGCCGTGTCGGTTACGTGTTCTTACTAGCCCTACCCGCTTTCCGGAGCCGACCGCAAGTGCGGTCTGTTGGCATATGTCCGTTTGCGTGTAATTGTTCGGCTGTCGGAGTGTGGCCGGAAGGCGTAATGTTCGAGGACGTCAGCAGGCAGCCACGACGTCGGGAGAGAGAGACGGCATGGACCGCGGGACGGTCGGCAGCGCACAGTCTGGCCGGCTTCTGGTCGAGGTGCGAGAAGAGGGCCCCAGTGCCGTCGTGACTCCGGCGGGTGAGTTGGACCACCACACCGCCGATCTGTTGCGTGAGCCACTGGAGGACTGCCTCGCCAAGGGATTCAAGCGGCTCGTCATCGACTGCTCGCGCCTGGAGTTCTGTGACTCCACGGGGCTGAACGTGCTGCTCGGTGCCCGGCTGAAGGCCGAGGCCGCCGGGGGTGGGGTCCATCTCGTGGGGATGCAGCCCGTCGTCGCGCGGGTCTTCGAAATCACGGGAGCGGACGCGGTGTTCGCCGTGCACGACACTCTCGAGGCGGCGCTGGCCGACGATTCCGCGTGACGCGCGCGGGCAGGCCCGGCCGGGTCCTCCCGTCGTCCTCGCCGGAGGGCCGCCTCCGGCGTGCCTTTTCGTGCGCGTACGGGGGTGTCCCCCCGGTCCGCCCGGGCAGGAGACATCCTGAACGTGCCGGACGCGGCGATCGCGGAAGTGCCGAGAACCGGATGGGCCGTGCGCGCGTGATGGATCTAGTACAGAGACTTTTGAATCGTGAACTGGTGACACGGTGAGGTGAAGCGCTGATGAGCACCACCCGGCCCTACTCGCCGGGCGACCGCGGTCCGGAGCCCAGCGGCGCTTCCGGGACGCCCGGGGGCGGCGCGCCCGACGCGGGTGCCGCCGTGCCGACCGCGCCGACGGATTCCGCGGATTCCCCGGGCGGCGGCCAGGTCCGCCGGCTGAGCTTCGACGACCAGAGCGGCGTCGTACCGCTCGCCCGTGACTTCACCCGCCAGGCGCTGTACGCGTGGGGCTGGCTGCCCGCCGCCACCGCCGACCGGCGGGCCGCGGCCGAGGACGTCCTGCTCGTCGTCTCCGAGCTGGTCACCAACGCCTGTCTGCACGCCGAGGGGCCGGACCACCTGGCCATCACCTGCGACAAGAAGGTGATCCGCATCGAGGTCACCGACCGGGGCACGGGCCAGCCGGCCCCGCGCACCCCGCACCGGGCGGGCCGTCCGGGCGGCCACGGCATGTTCATCGTGCAGCGGCTCTGCCTGGACTGGGGGGTCCTGCGGGCCCCGGACGTCACGGGCAAGACGGTCTGGGCGGAGCTCGGGGCACCGGCGTGAGCCCACCCCGCACGGCACCACCGCGTACGAAGGGCCCCGCATCCACCGGATGCGGGGCCCTTCGCCGAGCCGTGGGGGGAAGGCTCAGCGCACGTCGCCCATGAGGGCCTTGACCTTGTTGCGGTACATCCACACCGCGACACCGGCGACCACCGCGAGGCTCGCCTCCAGCGCGACGATGCCCGTCTTGTTCAGGTCGACGCCGGCGAGGGAGAGCAGACCGGTCGTGGCGTCACCGGCGGTGACGGCCAGGAACCAGACGCCCATCATCTGCGAGGCGTACTTCGCGGGCGCCATCTTCGTGGTGACCGACAGGCCGACCGGGGAGAGCAGCAGCTCACCGACGGTCTGCGTGAAGTAGATCGCCACCAGCCACAGCGCCGCGGCCTTGTGACCGCCCTCGGCGATCGACAGCGGGGCCAGGAAGAGGAAGAAGGACGCGCCGACCAGCATCAGGCCGGAGGAGAACTTCACGATCGTGCTGGGCTCCTTGCCGCGCCGGTTCAGCGCCAGCCAGATCCAGGCGAAGACCGGGGCCAGCGCCATGATCAGGACCGGGTTGACCGACTGGTACCAGGAGACCGGGAACTCCCAGCCGAGGACGGTGTTGTCGGCCGACGAGTCGGCGAAGATCGACAGCGTCGAGCCGCCCTGGTCGTAGATCATCCAGAACACGGCCGCGGCGACGAAGAACCAGATGTACGCGGACATCTTCGACTGCTCGGCGCGGTCGAGCTCCCTGTCGCGCTTGATGCGGGCCAGCACCATCACCGGGATGATCACACCGAGCAGCGTCAGCGGGACCAGGACCCAGTTCAGCGTGTAGTGGCCGGAGAGGCCCAGGGCCGCGTAGGCGACGACGGCGATGCCCGCCCAGAGGGCGGCCTTGCGCAGGGTGGAGGACTTCTCCTGGGCCGACAGCGGCTTCGGGACGACGCTGGAGTGCGCGTCCAGGTGGCGGCTGCCCAGCAGGAACTGCACCAGGCCCAGGCCCATGCCCAGCGCGGCGAGCGCGAAGCCCAGGTGCCAGTCGACGCTCTCGCCGATGGTGCCGATGATCAGCGGAGCGGCGAAGGCGCCCAGGTTGATGCCCATGTAGAAGACGGTGAAGCCACCGTCCCGGCGCGGGTCGTCCGGGCCCTTGTAGAGGTGGCCGACCATGGTGGAGATGTTGGCCTTCAGCAGACCGGAGCCGATGGCGACCAGACCGAGACCCGCGTAGAAGGTGCCGGAGGACGGCAGGGCCAGCGTCAGGTGGCCCAGCATGATGACGCCGCCGGCGACGGCGACGGTCTTGCGGGGGCCCCAGACGCGGTCGCCGAACCAGCCGCCGGGCATGGCGAGCAGGTACACCAACGACACGTACACCGAGTAGATCGCCGTCGCGGTGCCGGCGTTCAGGGCCAGGCCGCCCGGCGCGACGAGGTACAGCGGGAGCAGAGCCCTCATGCCGTAGTAGGAGAAACGCTCCCACATCTCGGTCATGAAGAGAGTGGCCAGTCCGCGGGGGTGGCCGAAGAAGGTCTTCTCGGAACCGGGGGTGCCCGGAGTGACCGAGTCCTTCGTCAGGCTGGACGCCATGGTCGATCCTTGCTGGTCGGGACGCGTCGCGCGAGCGTGTACGCGCCCGGTGGGGGGCGGCCGGCACCGGCGGGTCCGTACGTCCACCCCACGCCCGGGGGAGGCCGCTCCGGGTCGCGGAACGGCGGACGGCGACCACCGGGATCCACGCCTCTGCGCGCGTCAGTGCGCGGTGAGGCCCGGCCACAGGTCATTCCTTCCGGGGCCGGCGAAGAAGCCGGCCCGCACACAAAGGGGACCCTCGGCGTCGACTGCGCCAAAGGTCCTCGTGGTGCAACAGGCGTTGATTCACCATACGGCAGGACAGTGCCGGATATGGAAGGACTTGAGACACGGATCACAGGTTTTGCCGGACCGTGATCACCCATTCGAAGGTTTCTCCCAGGTTCGCACCCCACAGCCGCAGGTGCGAATCGGAGCGCCCCCGGGTGAGAAACGGGTATGACGGAGGTAAGAACCAACGTTCGTGATCACACCCCGGGCCCCTCGGCGGCGGGACTACCATCACTCCATGACCCGTGTACTGCTCGCCGAGGACGACGCGTCCATCTCGGAGCCGCTGGCCCGCGCCCTGCGCCGGGAGGGCTACGAGGTCGAGGTGCGTGAGGACGGACCCGCCGCGCTCGAAGCCGGCATGCAGGGCGGTGTCGACCTGGTGGTGCTGGACCTCGGACTGCCCGGCATGGACGGCCTGGAGGTCGCCCGCCGGCTCCGCTCCGAGGGGCACACGGTCCCCCTGCTGATCCTGACCGCGCGCGCCGACGAGGTGGACACGGTCGTCGGCCTGGACGCGGGCGCCGACGACTACGTCACCAAGCCGTTCCGGCTCGCCGAGCTGCTGGCGCGGGTCCGGGCCCTGCTGCGGCGCGGTTCCGTCGAGCCCCAGCAGCCGCCCGCCACCCACGGGGTGCGCATCGACGTCGAGTCGCACCGGGCGTGGATGGGCGACGAGGAGCTCCAGCTCACCGCGAAGGAGTTCGACCTGCTGCGGGTCCTGGTGCGGGACGCGGGCCGGGTCGTCACCCGCGACCAGCTGATGCGCGAGGTCTGGGACACCACCTGGTGGTCCTCCACCAAGACCCTCGACATGCACATCTCCTGGCTGCGCAAGAAACTGGGCGACGACGCGGCCAACCCCCGCTACATCGCGACCGTGCGCGGCGTGGGCTTCCGGTTCGAGAAGAGCTGACCCCGTCGGGGTCCGCCAGTGGGTAAGAGGACATGCGCCGCCGTCTGATCCAGTCCACGCTCGCCGTGGTGCTCGTCGTGATCGCCGTCTTCGGCGTCTCCCTGGTGATCGTGGAGACCCGCACCATCAGCGAGAGCGCCAAGGAGCGGGTGGAGTCCGAGGCGGTGCGGCTGGCCAGCATCGTCGACAGCCGGCTGCTCGTCGAGGACAAGGTCACCGCCGACATCATCAGCGACCAGGTCGCCGAGGACCGGTACGCCGTCATCCGGATCCCCGGCAAGCCGCCCATCGAGGTCGGCGACAAACCGGACGGCGACGTCATCAGCGCCACGGAACCCGGCGAGGAGGGCGAGACCGTCACCGTCCAGGAGCCGCGCTCCTCGGTGACCCGGGAGGTCGGCCGTACGCTGCTGATCATCGGCCTGGTGGCGCTGCTCGCGGTGATCGCGGCGGTGCTGCTGGCGATCCGCCAGGCCAGCAGGCTCGCCTCCCCGCTGACCGACCTGGCGGAGACCGCCGAACGCCTCGGCTCCGGCGACCCCCGCCCCCGCCACCGCCGCTACGGCGTGCCGGAGCTGGACCGGGTCGCGGACGTGCTGGACCACTCCGCCGAACGCATCGCCCGCATGCTGACCGCCGAGCGGCGGCTGGCCGCCGACGCCTCCCACCAGCTGCGCACCCCGCTCACCGCCCTGTCCATGCGCCTGGAGGAGATCACCCTCACCGACGACCTGGACACGGTGAAGGAGGAGGCCACGATCGCGCTGGCGCAGGTGGAGCGGCTGACGGACGTGGTGCAGCGGCTGCTGACCAACTCCCGCGACCCGCGCACCGGCTCCGCGGTCACCTTCGACCTCGACGAGGTGATCCAGCAGCAGCTCGCCGAGTGGCGCCCCGCCTACCGCAGCGCGGGCCGTGCGATCGTCACCTCCGGCAAGCGGCAGCTGCGGGCGGTGGGCACGCCGGGCGCGGTCGCCCAGGTGCTGGCGGCGCTGATCGAGAACTCGCTGATGCACGGGGGCGGCACGGTCGCCCTGCGCACCCGGGTCACCGGCAACCAGGTGGTCGTCGAGGTCACCGACGAGGGGCCGGGCGTCCCCGCCGACCTGGGCTCGCGGATCTTCGAACGGGCGATCAGCGGCCACAACTCCACCGGCATCGGCCTCGCCGTCGCCCGGGACCTGGCGGAGGCGGACGGCGGCCGTCTGGAGATGCTCCAGGCCAGTCCGGCCGTCTTCGGCCTGTTCCTGTCCCGCACACCGCCCCCGAAGCCCTCGGACGACGAGCCCCGCCGGACCGTGCGCTGAGCCGCGTGCGGACTACGGCACGCGCTGCGTCGCGCGGGAGCCGCCGGCGGACGCGCCCCGGGCCACCGGCTCCCGGGCCGGCAGCGCGCGGAACACCCAGGTGCGGTACGACCAGAAGCGGAACAGGGTCGCCACGCCGATGCCGAGGAACTTGAAGACGTTGCTCTGCAGCGGGCTGTCCCAGCCGAAGCCGTACGTCGCCGTGTACAGCACGCCGTTCTCGATCACCAGACCGACCGCGCTGAACAGCAGGAACAGGGACATCTCACGGGTGCGCCCGGACTTGTCGCGGTCCCGGTAGGCGAAGTACCGGAAACCGACGTAGTTGAAGACGATCGCGACGACGGTCGCGATGACGCTCGCCCGCACCACCTGCAGGTCCGTCACCTGCCGGACCAGGTTGAACACACCCAGGTTGACCAGTACGCCGGCTCCCCCCACCGCGCCGAACTTGGCCACTTCCCGGAAGAGCCGTCGAAGCCCCGGGGAACCGCGTTCCATCGCCTGCAGGCTCCCGTCCGTCGAATGCGTCAACCCAGCCATGCTAACCACCCGCCCGCGCGATCTTCCTGCGGACGCGGGCCGTGACCGCGGTCCCTCCCGCGGAACGGACGCGGAATCGGCCACCGTGGCGCGGGCCGATACCCTGGGCACGTGACGTTCCCGGTAGTCGGCATGGTCGGCGGTGGCCAGCTCGCTCGTATGACACACGAGGCGGGCATCCCGCTCGGCATCAGGTTCAAGCTCCTCAGTGACACTCCGCAGGACTCGGCGGCCCAGGTGGTGAGCGATGTCGTCGTCGGCGACTACCGCGACCTGGAGACGCTGCGCGCGTTCGCGCGCGGCTGCGACGTGATCACCTTCGACCACGAGCACGTGCCCACCGAGCACCTCAGGGCCCTGGAGGCGGACGGCATCCCCGTCCGCCCCGGCCCCGACGCGCTGGTGCACGCCCAGGACAAGGGCGTGATGCGCGCGAAGCTCGACGCGATCGGCGTGCCGTGCCCGCGGCACCGCATCGTGACCGATCCCGAGGACGTGGCCGCGTTCGCGGCCGAGGGGGAGGGTTTCCCCGTCGTCCTCAAGACGGTCCGCGGCGGCTACGACGGCAAGGGCGTGTGGGTCGTCGGCTCCGTCGAGGAGGCGGCCGAGCCGTTCAGGGCGGGCGTCCCCGTCCTCGCCGAGGAGAAGGTCGACTTCGTGCGCGAGCTGGCCGCCAACGTGGTCCGCTCCCCGCACGGTCAGGCCGTCGCCTACCCGGTCGTGGAGTCCCGGCAGGTGAACGGCGTCTGCGACACCGTGATCGCGCCCGCGCCCGGCCTCGACGAGGACCTCGCGCTGAAGGCCGAGGAGATGGCGCTGAGCATCGCCAAGGAACTCGGTGTCGTCGGCCACCTCGCGGTCGAGCTGTTCCAGACCCGCGACGGCCGCATCCTCGTCAACGAGCTCGCGATGCGCCCGCACAACTCCGGACACTGGTCCATGGACGGCGCGATCACCTCGCAGTTCGCCAACCACGTCCGCGCCGTCCTCGACCTCCCGCTCGGCGACCCCCGCCCGCGGGCGACGTGGACGGTCATGGTCAACGTCCTCGGCGGCGACTACCCGGACATGTACTCCGCGTACCTGCACTGCATGGCCCGCGACCCCCAGCTGAAGATCCACATGTACGGCAAGGACGTGAAGCCCGGCCGCAAGGTGGGCCACGTCAACACCTACGGCGACGACCTGGACGACGTGCTGGAGCGCGCCCGTCACGCAGCCGGCTACCTGAGAGGCACGATCACCGAATGAGCCCGGTCGTAGGCATTGTCATGGGGTCGGACTCCGACTGGCCCGTCATGGAGGCGGCCGCCAAGGCCCTCGGCGAGTTCGAGGTCGCCTACGAGGTCGACGTCGTCTCCGCGCACCGCATGCCCCGCGAGATGATCGCGTACGGCGAGCAGGCCGCGGACCGGGGCCTGAAGGTGATCATCGCGGGCGCGGGCGGCGCCGCCCACCTGCCCGGCATGCTCGCCTCCGTCACCCCGCTGCCGGTGATCGGCGTGCCCGTGCCGCTGAAGTACCTCGACGGCATGGACTCCCTGCTGTCCATCGTGCAGATGCCGGCCGGTGTCCCGGTCGCCACCGTCTCGGTGGCCGGCGCGCGCAACGCGGGACTGCTCGCGGCCCGGATCCTCGCCGCCCACGACGAGGAGCTCCTCGGCCGGATGCGGGAGTTCCAGCAGGAGCTGAACGACCAGGCCACCGAGAAGGGCAAGCGGCTGCGCGCCAAGGCCGAGGGGTCCGGCAACGGCTTCGGCTTCGGCGCGTGAGCGGGGCGGGTGCCATGACGTCCCTCGACGACGCCCGCGCGCTGCTGGCCGAGTTCCCCGTGGTCGACGGGCACAACGACCTGCCCTGGGCACTGCGCGAACAGGTCCGCTACGACCTCGGCGCCCGCGACATCGCCGCCGACCAGTCCGCCCACCTGCACACCGACATACCCCGGCTGCGCGCGGGCGGGGTCGGGGCGCAGTTCTGGTCGGTGTACGTCCGCGCGGACCGGCCCGACCCGGTGCCGGCCACGCTGGAGCAGATCGACTGCGTACGGCAGCTGCTGGCCCGTCACCCGGAGGAGCTGGCGCCCGCGCTGACCGCCGCCGACATGGAGGCGGCGCGCGCCCAGGGCCGTATCGCCTCCCTCATGGGGGCGGAGGGCGGCCACTCCATAGCCGGCTCCCTCGGCACGCTGCGGGGGCTGTACGACCTCGGGGTGCGCTATCTGACCCTCACGCACAACTTCAACGTGCCGTGGGCGGACTCGGCGACCGACGAGCCCGGCGTGGGCGGTCTGTCGGCCTTCGGCCGCGAGGTGGTGCGGGAGATGAACCGGCTCGGCATGCTGGTCGACCTCTCCCACGTCGCCGCCACGACCATGCGGGACGCGCTGGACGCCACCTCCGCGCCGGTGATCTTCTCCCACTCCTCCGCCCGCGCGGTCTGCGACCATCCGCGCAACATCCCCGACGACGTGCTGGAGCGGCTGCCCGCCAACGGCGGCGTCGCGATGGTGACGTTCGTGCCGAAGTTCGTGCTGCAGGCCGCCGTCGACTGGACGGCGGCGGCCGACGAGAACATGCGCGCCCACGGCTTCCACCACCTCGACACCACCCCCGAGGCGATGAGGGTCCACCGCGCCTTCGAGCAGACCCACCCGCGTCCGGTCGCCACCGTCGCCACGGTGGCCGACCACCTGGACCACATGCGCGAGGCCGCCGGCATCGACCACCTCGGCATCGGCGGCGACTACGACGGCACGGCCTTCACCCCCGACGGCCTCGGCGACGTCTCCGGCTACCCGAACCTGATCGCCGAGCTCCTCGACCGCGGCTGGTCCAGGGCCGACCTGGCCAAGCTCACCTGGAAGAACGCGGTACGGGTGCTGGGCGCCGCGGAGGACGTGGCGCGGGGGCTGCGGGCCACCCGGGGACCGTCCAACGCCACCCTGGAGGCGCTCGACGGCTGAGGGGCGGCCGTACCCCCGGACGCCGCGTCCACCAGGAAGCCGGCGGGGCTCCGTGCGACGGTGACCGTACCGCCGAGGTCACGGCGGACGGACCCCGTGACGGCCGGTCACCAGGACGGCCTGCGCCCCGCCGCCGAGGCCGGCCGCGTCGACGAGCCGTACCCGCGGGAGGCGGTCGTGGTCGCGCCGGAGGCGTGCGCACCCGTCCGCGACCCGGACGCCGGGCCCCCGGCCCGCGCCCGGGCCGTCCTCGCCGCCCACGCGGCCCGGCAGCGCCGTCCCCCGTCGACGGCGACCGCCGCCGACCCGGACGGCCGGGCGGTCAGGGCTGTTCGATCCGGCAGAGGCAGAACGGGTGCCCCGCCGGATCGGCGTACACCCGGAAGTCCTTGCGCTCGTCGTCCTCCCGGTCCAGCACCCGCGCCCCCAGCGCCAGCACCTTCTCCTCGGCCGCGTCGACCTCCTCCCAGGTCCCCCCGGCGTCGAAGTCGAGGTGGAACTGCTGGGAGTCGTGGTCGGCGCTCGGCCACTTCGGCGGGGTGTGCCCCGGCGCCCGCTGGAAGGCGAGCCGGGGACCGGAGGGGAGCTGCAGCACCACCCAGTCCGGGTCCTCCTCGACGGGCGTGCCGCCGGCCACGGCCGCGTAGAAGACGGCCAGTTCGCCCGGGTCGGGGCAGTCGAGAACGACGGAACGGAAACGGGCCGCAGGGGCCATGGGTCCTCCCGGAGTCAGCGGGTCAGCAGGCACACAGGCAGAACGGGTGCCCGGCCGGATCGGCGTAAACCCGGAAGGTCCGCGAGCGGTCCCCGGTGTCCAGCGGCCGCGCGCCCAGCGCCAGCACCTCCTTCTCGGCCGCGTCCAGGTCCTCGACCGTCAGGTCCAGGTGGAACTGCTGCGAGCCGTCGTCCGACGGCCACCGCGGCGGCACGTACCCGGGGGACGCCTGGAAGGCGATGGCCGGGCCGCCGGGCACCTCGAGGTCGACCCACTCGCCCTCGCCCTCCACCGTGCCGCCCACCAGCCCGGCGTAGAAACCGGCCAGCGCGCGGGGGTCGGGACAGTCCAGGACGACGGCGCCCACCTTGGCAAGCGGCATGACTACCTCCTCGTCGTTACCGGTAGATCGATTCAACCGGTATCCGTTACTGCATGCTTCCCCATAGGGGGTAACCTCGCAAGGGGAAATCAGGAGGTACGGTCCAGGCATGAGCGAGAGAGCGGCCCCGCCCGGGCGGCTGGCCCTGGTCCAGGACCTGGTCAACACGCTGGACCTCGAGTCGGGCGCCGACGCGCTGGACACGGCGGACGGCCGCGCGCCCTTCGGGCTCACCGAGGACGCCGTCGCCCCCGCCCGCGAACTGCGCGAGTCCCTGCGCGCCACGCTCCTCGCCCACGCCGGGCACCCGCCCCACCGCGCGGTCACCCCGCTCGGCGAGCTGCTCGCCCGGGCGCCCCTGGTGGTGACGGTCGACCCGGCGGACGGCTCCGCCGCCCTCGCCCCCGTCGACGAGGGCTCCCTGCTCTCCCGCACGGCCGCCGCCGTCGCCGAAGCGGTCACGGCGGGCACCTGGAACCGGCTGAAGGCCTGCGAGGCCGCCGACTGCCACTGGGCGTACTACGACCGCAGCCCGGCCGGACGCGGCCGCTGGTGCTCCATGCAGGTGTGCGGGGCCCGCGCGAAGATGCGCCGCTACCGGGCGAAGGGCGCCTGAGCGCTCCGCCGCAGGCACCTCGCCGGTCGTCCGCCGCGCCGTCGTGGCCGGCCGCGCCCACGCGGCGGCGGCCGCCCGCCGGTACGGTCCCGCGCCCCTTCGGGGCACAGCCGTGCCGCGCCCGCGCCCGGTGGGGCAGAATGCAGCGGGACGCCGGGTGGGCCGGCAGAGCCGCGGCCCAACCCGCGGCCCCCCGTACCGGCTAGGCGGGGTGATAGGGAGT